>CAYQFD010000138.1:0-3411 GCA_964416795.1 uncultured Ruminococcus sp.
ACAACGCTCAAAAGAAGTGCCAGAGATGTGATAATCGCTAAAATTCTTTTCATAATTCTCACCTTTCGTTTTTATAACTATGGTATGTTATATAAATTACCAAGTACAGTATACTACCGCGTTACGAAAATTGCAACACTTTTAATGAAAATCGGCGGTTTTTACAATCAAACGTTGTGATAATTGTCAAAAGTGCCTATTACTATTCAATTCAAAGTTTTCCGAAACTCTGTTTATGAATTTAGCACAAGCCCAATAACAGGGTTGTTCGTTTGAACAAGGAACTAACAGGGTTTCACAAGGAAGTATTAAGCAATCTTAACTGTGTTCACGGTGCATTACTTCGAATGAACAGAAGCATACAAGCCGAGGGTGCATTCGGCACGATCAAGTGGAATAAAGCGTACCAAAGAATACGCAGAAGAGGTTTAAAAAGCGTAATTTTAGAGATTTCAATGATTTCCTGCGGTTTTAATCTTCATAAGTACCACTTAAAGAGCCTTGCACGACAGCTTGCGGCTTAACGAAAACTAAAAAGTTATACACATAACTAACCGACAGAAAATAGTCGGTTTGGTTCTTATACCTTAAAAAACCGAATTCTTAGTCGATTTGTCTTCATTTTAACATTATTTGGAACAAAAACCATCCGAGGCTCACATTTAACCGTGAACCTCGGATTTTTCGGACTGTTTTTTTACAGCCCCTTTTTTCAGTCATATTTGTTCCTTGCGGAACAAGTGAAATTTACTTCGTAAGTTATGATTGTTCCATTGTATTAAGCTCAATAAACTTCTGACAAGCGTTTGACATATAGTGGTTACTTTTTCGGTAGAAAAAAATTTTTCTTGTTATTTCTTGGTCGTCAAGTTTGTAATAATAAAGCTGTTTTTCAGCGTCTGTGTGTTTTATTAAAGTATCGCTTACAAAGGATACCCCTGCGCCTGTGCGGGAAATGTTGTATGCGGTAACCTGCTGGTCAAGATAAAATATAGTCTTTGGGCTAAGGTTATGTTTTTTGAATAGGCTGTTTGCGCGCTTGCCGGTATCGTTTTCCGGATTAAGTAAAATAAAAGAGCAGTCGGAAAAGTGTTTAAGGGCTACATTGTATTTATCTGACAGGTATTTTCCTGATTTAATATCCCTTGCTTTTAAACGATATTTTTCCAATTTGTCATTGACAGGAAAATCACGAGGAACAGCCAAAAGTAGAGTTTCTGTTTTATATACAATTGATTTTATTGCAGTATTATCTATTACTGCGTTGTCAATTATTATATCAATAGCACCAAGACTGAGTTTTTCTATGAGGTTTTTAGTACTATCTTCGATAATTTCAAAAGTGACATCAGGATAAATGCTATTAAAATTAGATATCATAAAAGGAAGCAGAAATGACGAAAACAGACTGCTGCCACCTATTTTAACAGAACCGATAACTGTATTGGTAGAATCCGATATATACCTTTCAAAGCTCTGTTCCTTTTCTTTAATTTCAAGAGCATAGCGTATATATTCCCGACCTGCTTCGGTCAAAGAAACAGGAGAAGTCGAACGATCAAAAAGAGGCAAGGAAATTCGGTCTTCTATTCTTTTGACAGAAGCGCTAAGTGATGGTTGGGAAATATAGAGCCTCTGTGCTGCTTTAGAAAAACTACCTTCTTCATAAATCGCAATGATATAATGTTTGTTAGTAAACATAGCACTCGCTCCAATATAACTTTTGAATTATGCATAACATATTTTAATATGTATTTGATTATACAACAAAATTGAAGTAAAATCAATACCGAAAAATACTAATGATAGAAAGGTAATTAAAGTGATGCAATTCAGAAATGAATATGATTCGATTGGTATGAAAGAGGTTCCTATTGATGCTTATTACGGAGTACAATCACTGCGTGCGGCAGAAAATTTTAGAATTACAGGTACAAAAGTACATCCGGAAATGATAAAGGCTATAGCTGAAATTAAAAAGGCAGCAGCTATTGCAAATAAGAATGTAGGCATTATAGACGCAAAAATTGCAGATGCAATGGTGCAGGCTTGTGAAGAAATACTGGCAGGGAACCTTTTAGACCACTTTATTGTCGACTCTATACAGGGTGGCGCTGGAACATCTCTTAACATGAATGCCAACGAGGTTATTGCAAACCGTGCTATAGAAATTCTTGGCGGTACGAAAGGGGATTACACCATCGTGCATCCAAATGACCATGTAAACTGTGGCCAATCCACCAACGATGTATACCCCAGTGCAGGTAAAATTGCAACTATGAGACTTTTGAAGAGTGCAAGCAAACAGTTAAATATCCTTTATGATACCTTTATGAAAAAAGCAGACGATTACGGGCACATAATTAAAATGGGACGTACAGAAATGCAAGATGCTGTTCCTATCAGCTTTGGTCAGGTTTTTCATGCCTATGCATCAGCGGTTAGGCGTGACATAAAGCGATTTGAACTAGCCATAGAAGAAATGACAAAACTCAATATGGGTGGTACGGCTGTAGGCACTGGCATCAATGCGGACCATAAGTACATGGAAACGGTTGTACCCATCATTGCTGAGGTTACAAGACTTCCTTTGGTTCAGGCTGACGACCTTGTCGATGCAACACAAAATCTTGATTCTTTTGTATATGTATCCGGTATTGTTAAATCTTGTGCAGCAACACTTTCCAAGATTTCAAATGACTTAAGACTTATGTCCTCGGGTCCGAGAACCGGCTTTGCAGAAATTAATCTTATGCCAAAGCAGAATGGTTCATCTATTATGCCTGGCAAAATTAATCCTGTTATTCCTGAGGTTATGAACCAAATTTGCTTTAACATAATAGGAAATGATACAACAATTACATATGCAGCAGAGGCAGGGCAGCTTGAACTTAACGCTTTTGAACCTATAACCTTTCGTTGCCTTTTCGAATCTCTCGATACATTGTGCAATGGTGTGGAAATCTTTATCAAAGACTGTGTAAGCGAAATAACAGTTAACCCTACACAGTGCAAGACACACCTTGATAGAAGCATAGGCATTGTCACAGCGCTTTGTCCTTATATTGGTTATACAAAGGCGTCACAACTCGCTAAACAGGCACTTCGTAAAAACAGGAACATCCGCGATATTGTTGTTGAAGAGAATGTTATGTCCGAAGAGGAAATTGACAAATTGTTAGATCCCAGCAATATGATATAATAACATAAAAACATCAATAAACACCACAAAGAAAAATTAGTGACATCTAAACTATTCGGTTCTTCCAATAAAGAAGTTACAGCCTTTAGGTTGTGGCTTCTTTTTTTATCGAAAAAGGGATACGAACAAGCTGTTAAAAAAGAGGAATCAATCCAATGATGAGGTGCCGTAACGAAGGTTTTGAAAACAAGTGGTAAAGACAATCGGTA
>CAYQFD010000139.1:0-3390 GCA_964416795.1 uncultured Ruminococcus sp.
TATCCGGAGATAAAAGCACTCAACAATCTTAAATCAGATACGATTCACCCCGGTCAGATTCTTAAAATACCGCAAAAATAATAGGCATGTTTAGGATTTAACCGAAAATTATTCTCGAATTCAAGGATATTAAATCTTGCTTTCTCTAACAAACAAGCCGTAGTTATGAGATTTCTCTCCTAACTACGGCTTGTTAATTATTTAAAACTCATTGTCCCACCGTTATTACATCTTCATAGGTTTACATTTAACGATCGCCTCTGTGACATCGGTCAGTACAAGGTCGCCATTTTGATTATACGCTTCAATGGTGACTTCTACAAGTCCGTTTTTGGCATTGCGTTTCACAAGGTTTGTTATGGTTGCCTTCCCCGTTAGAACATCGTCTGCGAAGACGGGCTTTATCCATTCAATTTTGGTAGATTTACCTGCAAGTAATTCCTCTCCGAAGAAATCTACTTCTAAATACTTTGCCCATACCGACATAAAGGACATGACACCCGGCGCAATCAGTTTGCCAAAAGGTGTCCTTTTTGCATATTCCTCATCGGTGTGAAGCGGTATGTTGTCATAGTCACGAGCAAAGGACAGCATCTTTTCTTTTTCAATAACGGCAGGTGCAATCTCTACCGTCATTCCTAATTTTATATCATCAAAATACATTGTAACACCTCATATAAAAACAAATTAGCGGGAACCCCCATAAGATTAGTTGCATTTTTAACGAGTATATTATATAATACATTCAAGCATTAGTCAAATAAATGGTTTTGACATTAATTATCGATAGTTTCGATTTGGAGAGATATACAATGGAATTACGTAATTTAATTACCTTTATCCACGTTGCCGAACTTGGAAGTTTTACCAAAGCGGCTGAACAGCTTGGATATTCACAATCAACCATTTCTTTTCAGATAAAACAGTTAGAAGAAGAGCTTGGTTGTCTTTTGTTTGAAAGAATTAACCACACCATCACACTTACTGAGCGTGGGCGCGAGCTTGTGTCCTATGCTCATGGAGTTCGTGCGCTTACAGACGAATTCAAAGAAAGTTTAACTAAGGAAGAACAGCTTACCGGTCATATACATATCGTAACACCTGACTCTATTTGTGATGATATGATAAACTCCAACTATATGGATTTTCACAAAAAGTATCCTTCTATTTCGATTTGCTTTACCACAGGCGACTCCGGTGTAATGCTTAGTATGCTTGATCACAACGAGGCAGACTTTATCATAACTTTAGATGGACATTTATATAACAAGGACTATGTTATTGCAAAAGAAGAACTTATTCCAATGCACTTTGTAGCAAGTGCGAATTCAAAATTTGCGGGTAAAAAAAATCTGTCTATTAAGGATATTATAAACGAGCCTTTTATTTTAACCGAGAACGGACAAGGATATCGGCGTGTTTTTGATAAAGAACTTGCCAAAAGATCATTAGAAATAACCCCTATTCTTGAAATTGGTAGAACCGATATGATAACTTCACTGGTGGCGCAGGGAGATATGATTTCTTTCCTCCCCGATTTTGTAACAAAGGATTTAATTGATAGGGGTGAGCTTTGTCACCTCGATGTGAAAGATATGGATGTCGAGATTTGGAAACAACTCATTTACCACAAAAACAAATGGATGTCAAAAAGTCTCAAAACATTTATCAACTACGTTAAAGAAAACGAATTTTCAAATTGAACATAAAAACGAGAGAACCTCAACTTTTAGAGATTCTCTCGTTTTTTTACTTTGAAAGTAGTCCATCAATAAACTGTCTGGCGAGACGAGCGGATCTGCCGCCACGCTCTAATGCAAAGCGTTCGGCAAGCAAGTCAAGTTCATCTGCCGACATATCGATTTCGTTTTCTTCTGCCAAGTGATGCACAATATGAAGAAAGGTTTCCTTATTGGGCTTTGAGAAGGTTATGTGAATACCGAAACGTTCCGACAGCGAAATAAGCTCCTGCATTGTATCGTTGCGATGAATATCATCGCCCTCACGGTCGGAGAATTTTTCTTTAATAATGTGACGGCGATTGCTGGTGGCGTAAATAACCACGTTATTAGATTTAGCCGTAACCGAGCCTTCCAACACCGCTTTGAGTGCATTGAAATTATCGTCATCCTTTAGGAATGAAAGGTCATCAATAAAGAGCACGAATTTCAGCGGGTTGCTTGACAGTTCATCAAGAATTTTAGGAATGGCACAAAGTTGATCCTTCCTTACCTCTACAATGCGAAGCCCGTCTTTCCAAAGTGCATTGGCAACCGCTTTGACGGTAGAGGACTTTCCGGTACCGGCATCACCCGTAAGCAGAATGTTAGCAGCAGGCTTGCCGTGTAATAAAGCCTTGGTATTATCAACAATTATCTTTCTTTCGCTCTCGTAATCCACAAGGTCGGAAAGTTCTGTTTTATCAGGATGGCGAACAGGAACGATATTACCCGCCTCATCCACGCTGAACATATTATATTTGGCATAAATACCGTAGCCGTATTTGTCGATATTCTCTGCTCGGTGAAGATAGATTTCTTTAAGACTCAGTTTGGTGGTTGTAAACTCCGGCAAAAACTCTTTGTAATCAAGAGAAGTCGTCAAGGTTTCTTTGTTCAGCTCGGCAACCTCCTGCAAGGTATCCAGTTCCGATACAAGAGCGTAGTATAGAAAGTTAGGAACATCTTTTCCTGAGCCAACCATTTTTACATAGACATTCTCGTTGTTTAGGCAAAGTTCTTTTACATATTCGCCTAAGTTCCCGCCATTAGCATTATAGAGAGCCGCCACAAACTCGGCATAAGCCGAGCCTGTGGGGTTCTCCAAATATACACACAGAGAGGAAATTACAGCATCCCCCAGTAATTCTCTAAAGATACATAACGTATTCAGTTTTTCTTTTAAGTCTTTCATATTAGTTCAGTATCGCTCCTGTCGCACCGCCGGAAACCAAAGCCGCATAGCGCTTTAGATAACCTGACAGTTCTTTTTTCTTAGGTACAAAGTTGCTTCTACGCTCAGCAAGGACATCTGCATCTACTTTTAGTTCGATTTTGTTTTCTGGAATATTGATGCTGATAATATCGCCTTCCTCAACAACACCAATCATACCGCCTGATGCGGCTTCGGGTGTTACGTGACCGATACAAGCGCCACGAGTGGCACCGCTAAAACGACCATCGGTGATAAGCGCTACGCTGCCCCCTAGTCCCATTCCCATAATCGCAGAGGTGGGGTTCAGCATTTCACGCATACCAGGGCCGCCTTTCGGTCCTTCATAACGGATTACGACCACATCGCCGGCAACAATCTTTCCGCCGTTGATAGCCGCCTGAGCTTCTTCTTCGGAATCAAACACTTTGGCGGGACCTTCGTGAACAAGCATCTCAG
>CAYQFD010000140.1:0-3346 GCA_964416795.1 uncultured Ruminococcus sp.
ATAAGGAATAGAGATGCTCATATTTGCTTCTCTTTCTTCGGTGATTGTCATACCGTTCCAGATACAGTCAATATTCTTAGCAGCAAGCTCAGTTTCCTTAGCAGCCCAGCTAATTTCTTGGAATTTAGCAGTAACGCCTAACTTCTCACAAACTGCTTTTGCAAATTCGGTTTCGAAACCTACAAGCTCGCCGTCTTCATTCTCATAGTTCATAGGAGCAAAATATGTGATACCGATAATAAGCTCGCCCTTATCCATAACGTATTTATAGTCAGAATCTGTTTCAGCCTCTTTGAATGCATCGGTCTGCTTCTCGCCTAAAAGGATACCGTCAAGCTTATAGGTCTTAGCGATATTTGTAAGGTCACCTGATGTCTTTAATTCACGGATAATCTCGTTAACCTTAGCGGTAAGGTCAGAGCCCTTTCTGAAAGCAATACCGTATTCCTCTTCGGAATAACCGTTACCCTCAACAACAAGGTCTGCATAGTCAGTACCCTCACCGATAGAGCCGATAGACATTACATAGTCAACAATAGCGGCATCTGCAGTGCCTGCGCTAACCTCCATAAGAGCCTTTGCCTGTGTATCAACTGCCGTATATGTATAATCCTTGAAATCTTCAACAGTTGTGGCAACACCCTCACCCGCAGATTCTTTTTCAGCAACAAGGATTTGTTCCTTATCGCCGCAAGCTGCAAAGCAAAGAACCATGCAAAGACATAAAATAATAGCTAATATTTTTTTCATTTTTTCTTTCCCCTTTTAGAAAAATATTTTTTACAAGACCTATTATACTTCATTACAATAAAGTTGTAAAGTGTTTTTTTGAAATTTTTTCATATTTCTTAACGAAAAATTAATTTTTATAACACTTATTAATTTACAATCAGTTATGTAAAACCCGTCTTAAATTCTTGACAGTAAAGTTTTATTGTGATAATCTTATTTGTGGAAAATGTAATCGAATTCTTTACTTTGAGCAAGCGATACATAATCGTTATCACAAATAATCATATGATCAAGTAATTTAACATTTATATTTTCTAAAGTATCGCTTAAGTTTGCAGTAAGACGAATATCGTCACCGCTCGGAAGTGCGCTACCCGATGGATGATTGTGCGACATAACAATACAGGCAGGATTTCGTTTCATAACCGTTTCTATAACACGTCTTACTGACAGCTCGACCGATGTAGCATCTCCTATACTTAATATATCAAATCCTAAGAATCTACCCTTGGAATCAAGCGAGGTTATTGCAAAGGTTTCTTTTTTAAAGCCCATATATTTTGCAACTAAAAATTCGCCTAACTGACTGCTTGACCCGAACTCCTTCTTTTGGGTGATTTTTTTGACCTGATATCTTCTTACAAAAGGTAAAATCAGTTTTATTAAAACTGCCGTGTTTTCGCCTACACCGTCAACCTTCAAAAGTTGTTCAATAGGTGCTTCGAGAACCGCCTCCAGCGAACCGAAGGTGTTAATCAACCTATGTGCTAGCTCATTTGTATCTTTGCGAGGTATACTGTAAAACAGCAGCATTTCAAGCATTTTATGCGGCGGAGTTTCCTCGTTAAAGCCATTTTCCAAAAATTCTTTTCGCATTCTAAGGCGATGCTCCTTATGCAAATTTTCGGACATTTTTATCACTCTCTAATCAAAATATTATTTAAATGATTATATATCATATATTTTAAATTTTCAAGTAGGTTTAATATGAAAGAGTTTATAATTACAAATAATGATGCAACATTAAGGCTTGACAAGTTTATAACAAAAAACTGTCCTACACTTCCTTCTTCGTTAATGTTTAAATATATCAGGACGAAACGCATAAAAGTCAACGGCAAACGAGCCGAAATCAGCACAAGACTTAATGTCGGCGATACAGTTTCAGCTTATATAAACGATGAATTCTTTGTAAAGCTTGCCCCTAAATACGATTTTTTATCTGCACCCACAAAGCTTGATATTGTTTATGAGGACGAAAATATTCTGCTTGCAGATAAAAAACAGGGAATTTTAGTCCACCCTGATAAAAATGAATATACAAACACTTTAATTGCAAGAATACAGCACTATCTTTATGACAAGGGTGAATACAACCCTGAAAATGAAAATAGCTTTAAGCCTACCCTTGCTAACCGAATTGACCGCAACACTGGCGGCATTGTTATTGCTGCTAAAAATGCTGAGGCTTTGCGTATTCTTTGTGATAAAATTAAAAACCGTGAGCTTGAAAAGCGGTATTTAACTGTTGTTCACGGTATACCTAAAAAGAAAACCGACTTATTAGAGGGGTATCTTAAAAAAAACGAGGACAAAAACCGAGTTTATTTATCTAAAACTCAGGTTAATGACTCAAAGTCAGTAAAAACAAAATATACCGTTCTTGCAAGCAAAAACGACCTTTCACTTTTAGAAATTGAACTGATAACAGGTAGAACTCACCAGATAAGAGCGCATATGGCATCTATAGGACATCCTCTTTTAGGTGAAGGAAAGTACAGTAAATCAAATGATAAAAAGTCTGGCTTTGATAAGCAGGCGCTTTATTCATACAGTTTATCTTTTGATTTTAAAACCGATGCCGGAATACTAAACTATCTTAAAGGTAAAAAATTTACAGTAGACAATGTCTGGTTCGCCGAACAGCTTTTCGGAAATTATAAAAAACTCATCAAATAATGCAAGCGACAAGCCCCACATTTCATATACTTCAAAGAGAAATATGGAATGAGGGGTTTTTATGTTACAGTTACTTTTTCAGTTAGCATCAAATTTAATTTATTTTGCACTTCACGTTACGGGTGTGGGAGCTTTTCCGCCGCCGCTTAGCGAAAAAAAAGAAAAAGAGTTATTAGAAAAAAGCCGAAACGGTGATTTATCCGCTCGAGATAAACTAATAGAGCATAATTTAAGGCTTGTCGCTCACATTGTTAAAAAATATTATGCTACAGGCGCTGAGCAGGATGACCTTATCTCAATCGGCACAATAGGGCTTATAAAAGCGGTTTCAACCTTTAAGAGTGACAAAAAAATCAGGCTTGCCACCTATGCCGCAAGATGCATTGAAAATGCAACCCTCTCACAAATGAGTTTTTGGTTACAAAAAGAACTCCCCACTGGAGAATTACCGAGCAGACGGCAGAAAATATGTATATAATGTCGCACACCGAAAACGGTGAAACAAAACATTCTCCCTTGTTTGTTCTTAGCTTTAGACTTATGGCTCCGAGAAAACTGCTCGAAGCACAGTTATTTAACAAGCAATATCATTCTTACGAGGATATTGATAACATCCCCGACCGCTTGAGATTTTGCCGACATAAGCTTGGTCTTA
>CAYQFD010000141.1:0-3244 GCA_964416795.1 uncultured Ruminococcus sp.
TTATACGTAAAATTTGGAGTTTCATTATGAACATCATCAAAAACTTCTAACATCAATTTGCATTCATCTTGTAATTCTTTTTTCATAGAATAAAATCCGTGAAGTTCCGCAGCGAAATTTTCACGTTCATAAAATAAACCGTCCAAACAATCCCAAAGAGCATCCCAATTAGCTCCATAATATTCTGGTAAACCAAACTTTTCTTTAAGCATTAGGTGAATTTCGCCTAAATATTTGCATTCAGAAAAATTCAATATAATGGGATTTTCTGTTATTTCTTTAAACTTATGATAATCATTGTAGTTCATTTTTTTCCTCCTATACAATTTCAAAAAATGTTTGATAATGGTCATACGAAACAAATATTAATCCATCATTAGAATATATTATTCTTTGACCGTTTCGAAATCCGCCTTTATAATTGATATCTGCTTCATACCAAATTCTACCTTCTTTACTTGGTAAATGACCATTACGATTGTTATATACACCTCTTGTTATCATGCGGTCAGGTGCCACTATTCTTAGATTACCTAAAAAGTTTTTAAACCCTAATTTTTCAGCTTCCTTATATTCAATATAATAATCAGGTAATTTTGATTCATGCTTGAGTGTCCAGTCTGCACCATCTTTTCCATTAATTGTAGCAGTTCCAGATTTCACTGTTTTCATAATAAGTATACTACATCTGCACCTATTATGCAACGGTGGTTCTTTATCAGTCTCTTCATTTATCAACCAAATCTTTCCATGGCGACTTCTACATTCATAGCATGTCTTCCAATCTAAAATGGCTATCCAATTTTTATATTTGCTACTTTCGGCAAATTCCGGATTCCAATTTGAACCGTTAATTATTTGTAACAGTAGATAAGCAAAAATATCCATATACACACCTCCTTTTATGAAATATTATACATAAAACAAAACCGACATTCACCGACATCTTTTTGAAATGGTATAATCTTTATAAGGAGTTGATAATATGAAAAATACTTACACATCAGAGCAAAAGCAAACTATTATTGAACGTTACATATTAGGTGGCGAAACATATTTGCAAATAAGTGCGGATACAGGTATAGCCAAAAGCACCTTTTATTCGTGGCTCAAACAATATAACATTGAAAAAGAAATGGCTAAGAAAAAGACGGTTAACTATCGCAACTTTATGCTACTCGAAAACAAAGTTGAGCGACTTGAAAATATGGAGAATATATTAAAGATTGTGGGTGGTATAGAAGATATACCTTTAAGAAAGAAATTATATCTTGCTGAACGATTTTATAACGAGTATAGTGTTCACTTAATATGCGAGACATTGGATATTCCACGAGGCACTTTTTATAACCATGTTTTGCGAAACAAAAAAGATAACACTTGGTATGCAAAACGAAAAGAAGAATTACGCCTACGCATACAAGAAATATATGATGAAAACAGACAAATTTTTGGAGCCGATAAAATAGCTACTATTATGAAGAATGAGGGTATTGCCGTCTCAACGGAAATGGTTCGAAAACTTATGAGAGAAATGGGCATCGGTAGTGTTCGACAAAGTGCGAAAAAACTCTATGAAGATGAATGCAAAAAGCACAAGAACTATGTTAATCAACAATTCGACCCACATGCACCTAATGAAGTTTGGGTTAGTGATGTTACATATTTTAAATTTAATGAAAAGGCATATTATATTTGTGTAGTCATTGACCTGTTTTCAAGAAAGGTTATATCTTATAAAATCGGCAAGAAGAACAGTACGCAATTAGTAACCTCTACATTAAAAATGGCTTACGAAGACCGTAAGCCGAATTCATCTTTAATATATCATACTGATAGGGGTTTCAATTTCTGTTCAAGGGGTATGGCAGAGTATATAAAGTCAATTCAAATAACACATTCTTTTTCAAGACCATATGTTCCTTATGATAATTCAGTAGTGGAATCATTTTTTGCTTCGCTAAAAAGAGAAGAACTTTACCGAACAAAATATCGTTCTGAATCAGAGTTTATGTTAGCGGTTAGTGATTATATGGACTTCTTTAACACAAGAAGACCTCACCGAAAATTGCAATACAGGACTCCCGAACAAAAAGAACACGATTATGCCTTGAATAACGGACTTTCAGCCTGTTGAGATATAGACTGAGGGGTTCGAAAAGGTTTGTTATTTATTTTTTTGTGTTCTATTTTGGAGCTTTTTGAAAATCAGTCCACATCTTAAAATAAAAAAGCGACCTCGAAAAGTCGCTTAAATAAAGGGTTAATAAGCAAAACACCATTGGAGTCCAAACCGTAGGGGTTCAGATTTCAATGGTGTCTTTATATGGAAAGGTAGCACAAATTCGAACCCTTTTGAATTTTTGACCTATGTGTTCGAACCACTACATATTTTTAATAAAATATTTTTGTGAAGAAATTTGAATCAACGTAAAGAAAAATCATTTAGTGTTTTCCATAGTCCAATCATATTGGTTGTGTATTGAAGACTCAATTTTATCAGTAATGATAAATTTTCCTTCCCAATATTGAAGAACAGGATGAATTCCTGTAAGAACATAACTAATATATGAATAATTATATTCCGTATCGCTTTTCTTTTCAATATCGATATGAACTATGTGATTACTGCTAACCGCATAATTTTCTACAACTTCTCCCTTTTTGTAAACCGTAACAAATATATCAACACAGGGATTTATTGATTTGGAATCTTGGATAAAAGGAATTAAAAAACGTTTATTCTTTTCATATTTTGCTATAAAGGTGTTATCTATCCTACCATTTATATACGCTTCTATTTTTTTGATTTTTCCATCGCTTCGATAAAATTTAAAATAATTCTTTGTTCCAACACGGAGATTCTCTTTCTCTATAATTGAATTTTCTTGGACAAGATAATCATTGAAAATTCCGTCGAATTTACAAGAAAGAACATCTTTTGGATTTTTTGAATACGTGATTTGAGCATTCTCATCTTCTATATATTCAAAAACAGTTTCTTCTCTTAATTTATTAGTGTCGTTAATAAGTTTTGTTAAATATTTTATATATGATTTTTTAATTTTCATTACCGTTTATTTTCCTTTGCTGTGTTGATTGAGGCGATAAGAATTCGTTTTATTTCCAAACAATCGTCAAGTAAAGAATCACTCATTTTATCGTCTATGTATTCAGACATATAAAGCAACTTAATCCAATATTCCGTTTCGACGGTTTCTTTTAAGGCTATATGCATTTTAGA
>CAYQFD010000142.1:0-3235 GCA_964416795.1 uncultured Ruminococcus sp.
CAGAAATTAAGTGTAGCGCCTGTTTGCTTAGCAATTTTTTCACATTCGTTGATTAATTCATGGTTCGGAAAATATTTTTTAGGAGCGCACGCGGTGAAATTAAGTCCCATTTTAGCGCATCCAACCATAAGTGAATTACCCATATTATAGCGTGCATCACCCATATAAACAAAATTAATACCTTTAAGCCTTCCAAAATGCTCTTTAATTGTTAAGAAATCGGCTAAAATCTGAGTTGGATGAAATTCGTTTGTAAGACCGTTCCAAACAGGAACACCAGCATATTTTGCCAAATCTTCAACTATTTCCTGACCGAAGCCGCGATACTCAATACCGTCATACATACGGCCTAGCACGCGTGCGGTATCGGCAATACTTTCTTTTTTGCCGATTTGAGAGCCTGTGGGGTCAAGATAAGTAACACCCATACCTAAATCGTAAGCCGCAACCTCAAATGCACAGCGAGTTCTTGTACTTGTTTTTTCAAAAATTAAAGCAATATTTTTACCTTCACAAAGTCTGTGCGGGATACCTGCTTTTTTCTTATATTTAAGCTCTGCAGCTAAATCTATAAGACAGGCAATTTCTTCAGGTGTATAATCCAATAGCTTTAAAAAGCTTCTTCCTTTAAAATCCATAATTTCACTCCTATTTACAAGCTTCAATTATCACATCAACAGCTTTTTCAAGTAACTTATGCGGAATATTAAGTGCAGGCAAAAGCCTTACTTTGTTTTTAGCCTTAATCACTAACACTCCGTTTTTCTGACATTCTGAAATAACCTCTGAAGCATCTTTTTCGGTCTCAATGCCTATCATTAAGCCCATACCGCTGACAGATTTCACTCCGTTAGCAGCTGAAAGTCTGTCAAAAACATATTTTGATTTTTCTTTGACTTCCTTAAGCAGATTATCATCAATACGGTTAATAATATTCACAGCACCTGCACACACAACAGGGTTTCCGCCAAATGTAGAACCGTGACTTGAAGGTGTTAATACATCCATAACCTTTTCACCAAGCATAGTAGCGCCCATCGGCAAACCGCCGCCAATGCCCTTGGCAGTAGAAACGATATCCGGTAAAACACCAAAATTCATAAAGCTGTAAAGCTCACCTGTTCTGCCGTTACCTGTTTGGACCTCGTCACATATTGTAAGTATATCGTATTTTTGCGCCAAATCGAAAATAGTTTTAATGAATTCATTAGTCAAAGGCATTACACCGCCTTCACCCTGAACACATTCAAACATTATAGCGGCGATATTTTCGTTCTCGACAGTTTTTATTAGCTCATCTGAGTTATTAGGTTCCACATAAAGAAAACCCTCTGTAAGCGGCAGAAAATCGCTATGAAACACCTCTTGACCGGTAGCTGCAAGTGTAGTTATTGTTCTGCCGTGAAAGCTGTTCTTAAGGGTTATGATTTTATAGCAATCACTTCCCTTTTTCTCAGCCGCATATTTACGTGCAACTTTAATCGCGCATTCATTCGCTTCTGCACCTGAATTTGAGAAAAATACCTTTTTAAGACCTGTTCTTGTACACAGAATTTCAGCAAGCTTAACGCAAGGCTCTGAGTAATAAAGATTTGAAGTATGCTGAAGGGCATTTAACTGTTCGGTTACAGCCTCAACCCACTCTTTATCGGAATAACCGAAAGTGTTAACAGCGATACCTGTGCTTAAATCTATATACTCTCTTCCCTCTTCGTCAACAACTAAAGATCCGTTGCCTGATTTGAGCACTAAATCAAAACGGGTATAGGTATTTGCAATATACAGTTTATCTTTTTCTTTAACGTTCATCGTTTTTATCCTTTGTAACCATTGTTCCTGCACCCTCATCGGTAAGGGTTTCTATAAGCAATGAATGAGGCACTCTACCATCCATAATAAATACCTTTTTAACACCCTTATGGATAGCGTCAATGCAGCATTCAACCTTTGGAATCATACCACCGGAAATAGTACCGTCCTCAAAAAGCTTCTTAGCATCATTTAGGTCGATAAGAGAAATTAATGAGTCTGGGTCGTCCTTGTCCTTTAAAATACCCGCAATATCGGTCATAGAAATAAGACATTCTGCCTTCAAAGCACCTGCAATAAATGCAGCAGCAGTATCAGCATTAATATTATAAACATTGCCCTCGCTATCGCAACCGACAGTTGAAACAACCGGAATATAATTATGCTGTAAAAGGTCGGTTACAGGCTCAACGTTAACTCTAGTAATTCTACCTACAAATCCAAGTCTTTCGTCTTTAACCTCTGCTTCGATAAGACGTCCGTCCATACCCGAGATACCCATTGCCTTACCGCCTTTAACTTCAAGCAGATTAACGAGACTTTTGTTAATTTTGCCTGCCAAAACCATTTGAACAACCTCAGCAGTTTCCTTGTCTGTAACACGAAGACCGTCCACAAACATAGATTCCTTGCCGATTTTGCCAAGCATTTCTGTAATTTCAGGGCCACCGCCGTGAACTAAAACAACCTTAACACCGATAAGATGCAAAAGCACGATATCCTGCATAACCTGTTGCTTGAGTTCTTCGTTTATCATAGCATTGCCGCCATATTTAATAACAACAATTTTGCCATAGTATTTTTGAATATAAGGAAGCGCCTGTGTCAGCACCTCAGCTCTTTGAGCGTTTGTAATACCGTTAATCATTATGTTCTATAATCTCCGTTAATTTTTACATAATCGTAAGTAAGGTCGCAACCCCAAGCAGTAGAGGAGAATTCCCCATCATTCAGAGCGACAACAATTTCAATCTCTTTTTGCAATAAAATTTCCTTCGCAATTTCTTCGGAAAACTCAATTCCTGCACCGTTTTTGCAAACAGGAATTTCACCCTTAGACGACTTAAACGAAACGTCAATTTTATTTACATCAACATCGGCACCCGAATAACCGATAGCACAAAGCACTCTACCCCAGTTAGCATCAGCACCAAACATAGCCGCTTTTGTCAGTGAAGAACAGATAACCGATTTAGCAACTGTTTTAGCAATAGAATCGGTTTTTGCACCACTCACTTTGCATTCAAGTAATTTTGTTGCACCCTCACCGTCACCCGCAATGCATCTGCAAAGGTGAACAGTTACAGTGTTAAGTGCTTTCATAAATTCATCAAAATCTGCGCCCTCTTGATTGATTTCATCGTTTTCTGCCATGCCGTTTGCAAGAACTGTTACCATATCGTTAGTTGAGGTGTCACCGTCAATG
>CAYQFD010000143.1:0-3208 GCA_964416795.1 uncultured Ruminococcus sp.
AGCAAGAGCAATCCCCGGACATACCGCAGGCTCTATGATGTTTTTGGATCATACGCAAAGGCTTATGTTCACGGGAGATGACGTAAATCCTAAGCTGTGGATGCATGGAAATGGTGCGACCACGCTTTCAGAATGGAAGATCGGCGCGAATATCGTTTTAGATTATATGAGGCAAGGATACACCACTTGGATCGGACACCTTGACGGCAGACAAACCTATGAACAGCTACTTGTTATCATGGATATGGTTGATGAGGTCATTGCCAAAAAGAAAAACGGACAGTTGAGAAAGAAAGATAGCCCGTACAGACGGCAGGATACACTCCCAGAAATTCGGTTCAACATTAACAACATATATTAAGCTGTCCTGTTCTAAGTAATAACTGTGGTAAAAAGCACCGTAAAGATCAATTTAACGAGGGAAAAGTTATGAATCCTATAAAGTATCAGCGAATCGCACCACGAAAGGAAGTACAGGTTAAGATACTGTAAGTTCAAAGCTGAACGGGAAGGGAAATATGTTCGATTTTTCAGAAAGCCAAAGTTAAAAAACGGTATAACGGAAAGAGTATTTGAATGTAATAGAGATGGATTAACCATTCGAGGAACCGAATATCGACCGAAAGGTGAAAAACTGCCGATAGCTATCATAAAAAAAGAGCCGTTCCGCTATGGAACAGCTCGCAATCGTTTGATATCGTTAAGTATGATTTTATACGTTTTAGTGGTAATGGCGCACTAATCGCGCACTCTTGCCGCTTTTTAATAATATCTGCTTATAAACAAAAAGACCGCCTAGCGTTATGCTAAGCGGTTTTCTGTTTGGTCTGAGTGACAGGATTTGAACCTGCGGCCTCTACCACCCCAAGGTAGCGCGCTACCAATCTGCGCCACACCCAGATATTGAAGTAATAAGTAAGAAGTAATAGGTAATAGGTATTTCTTTACCAAGCAAAAGATATTATAACACAGATTTTTGATTTGTCAACAGAAAATTTGCACCGATATTAAAATATCGGTGCAAAGAAAAATCGATTAGTCAGCAAAGCCTGATTCAACTAAGGCAACTAGACCTTCAAGCGCTTCTTTTTCGTCAGAACCGTCAACAATAATCTTAATTGAAGTGCCGCCTACGATGCCGAGAGAAAGAACACCGAGCAAGCTCTTAGCGTTAACCTTTCTTTCATCCTTTTCAACCCAGATAGAAGACTTATATTCATTTGCTTTCTGAATGAAAAAGGTAGCGGGACGAGCATGAAGACCTACCTGATTTTGAATAACAACATCCTTAACACACATTGTAAAAACTCCTCATATTTAAAAGTTCATATCACCAATAGCTTACGGTATTATTATACCACATTTAATGTCAAAGTCAATTATTTGTTAATAAGTTCTAATATTTTTCCAACATTAAAAGTTATTTGTATGTCGCATTTGTGTATTTTTAATAGAAATTTTAAAGAGTATTATTTTTCAAAATATTTTTTTAACAGCTTTTTATCTTTTTCGGATAATTTGTCGAAGGTAAGCATATCCGGTCGGCGTTCAACCGTTGTGAGAATTGACTGAATTTTTCGCCAATCATTAATTTTTGCGTGATTTCCCGAAAGCAGCACTTCGGGCACCTCTCTTCCGTTCCAAATGGCAGGCTTTGTGTATTGAGGGTATTCAAGCAACCCTGCAAAATGGCTTTCCTCTTCAAAGCAGATATCGTCCGACAAAACTCCCGGTAGCATTCTGCAAACAGCATCTGCTACTGTAAGTGCGGGTATTTCGCCGCCTGTAAGTACAAAATCTCCGATAGACAGTTCTTCATCTACTATTTCGTCAATAACACGTTGGTCAATACCCTCATAGTGACCGCAAAGTAAAACCAAACGGTCGAGACGTGACAGTTCTACGGCTTTTTTCTGGTTGAATACCTTGCCTTTTGGTGACATATATATTAGGTGTGGCTTTTGCTCACCCTCATTATAAAGACTTTTATAGCAGTCATAAATAGGGGAAGCCGCCATAATCATACCCATTCCGCCGCCGTATGGAGTATCGTCAACCTTATTATGCTTATTACCAGAAAAATCGCGGATATTTGTGCAAACGATTTCCACCTTGCCTGCTTTTTGTGCCCTGCCGATTATGCTTTCATTCATAACCGTTTCACACATTTCGGGGAAAAGTGTTAAAATATCAATCCTCATCGTCAAAAATCCCCTTTAAAGGTCTTATAATAAGTGTTTCTTCTTCAACATTTACCTTGACGATTACTTCATCAATAGCGGGAACGAGATATTCCTTGTCCGCCTTGGTTATGTGCCATACATCATTAGCGCCTGTCTGCGAAACATCGGTAAGTGTGCCTAAAACAGAATTTGAATCGGCATCATAAACCGTACAACCCACAAGGTCATCAATAAAATATCTGCCCTCAGGTAATTTAACGTCTTTACGGTCGATAAATATAGTTTTATTGCGCAAGGCTTCTGCTTTTTCTATACTGTCAATCCCTTTTAATGCCATAAGCACAATATTACCGTGAGGATTCACAGAGGTGAGAGTCCATTTATTTACACCGTCAGAGTCGGTATATATATGTTTAAACTGTTTTAAAAAATCGGGTGAATCGCACCACGCTTGCACACGTACCATACCTTTAACCCCGTGAGTGCCCACGATTTTTCCTGTTTCGAGATATTTTTTCAAAACTTATCCTCCGAAAAGATTTTTTAACATTTTACCATATAACTCATTAAATTTCAAGAAATTACTGAGAATGAAAAAATTGAAAAAATTGTAAAATTTTGAAATTTTTTATTGACTGTGGTGAAAAAAAGTAGTATTCTTAAAAAATAGACTTAATAGGAGGAAAAATAATGTTTAAATCAGCTTATTTAGAGAGAGTTTATAACGATGTTGCAACCAAGAATGCAACTGAGCCTGAATTCTTGCAAACAGTTAAAGAAGTTTTAGAATCTTTGGAGCCTGTGATTGAGCAGGAGCCTAAATTCGAAAAATACGGAGTAATTGAAAGAATGGTTGAGCCTGAGCGCCAAATCAGCTTCCGTGTTTCTTGGGTTGACGATAACGGAAAGGTACAGGTTAACCGCGGTTACAGAGTGCAGTTTAATTCTGCTATCGGTCCTTATAAGGGCGGTATAAGACTTCACCCCTCAGTTAATGCTTCAATTATGAAGTTCTTAGGTTTCGA
>CAYQFD010000144.1:0-3141 GCA_964416795.1 uncultured Ruminococcus sp.
GAAAAGCGGGTCAAGCGACATATATCTCAGCATATCATTCATCCAACCCATATTCCACTTAAAGTTAAACCCAAGTCCTCCGTCATGTGCAGGCTTTGTTACCATAGGCCAAGCGGTAGACTCCTCTGCAATCATTAAAACATTAGGATTAGTTTCAAACGCCGCTTTATTTACAAGACTCAAAAACTCAACCGCTTCAAGATTTTCTCTGCCGCCGTAAATATTCGGTATCCACTCGCCGTTTTGTCTGCCGTAATCAAGATAAAGCATAGATGCCACCGCATCAACCCGAAGACCGTCAATATGGTATTCCTTAAGCCAAAAAACCGCACTTGAAATCAGGAAATTGCGAACTTCAGGCTTGCCGTAATCAAAAACGGCTGTTCCCCATTCCTTGTGCTCGCCTTTTCGCGAATCCTCATATTCATAAACCGCACTGCCGTCAAACCTGTAAAGGCCGTGCTCGTCTTTTGGGAAATGAGCAGGCACCCAATCGAGAATAACACCGATGCCGTTCTGATGCATTATATCAACAAAAGCCTTAAAGTCCTTAGGTGTGCCATAACGCGAGGTAGGAGCAAAATAACCGTTAACCTGATAACCCCAAGAGCCCTCATAAGGATACTCGGTTATAGGCATCAGCTCAATATGTGTATAATTCATTTTCTTGACATATTTGGCAAGCTCTTCTGCTAACTTTACATAACTGAAATTATTACCGTTAGGAAACTTGCGCCAAGAACCAGCATGAACCTCGTAAATATTAACAGGCGACTCATAGATGTTTTTCTTTTTATTTGATTTTATCCACTCGCCGTCACCCCATTTGTATTTATCATCCTTATAAATTTTAGAGGCATTTGAGGGGGCTGTTTCAAAATGTCTGGCAAATGGGTCGGATTTTAAAACCGTACTACCGTCACATCTTTGGACGGCATATTTATAGGTATCAAAATTTTTAAGTCCCTTAATAGCAGCTTCCCAAATTCCGTAACCGATATTTTGCATAGGGGTCGACTGCGAATTCCAACAGTTGAAATCGCCCACAACCGAAACCGCACGAGCATTGGGTGCCCACAGCCTGAAAACTGCCTCGTCACGCTTTAAAAAAGAACCTAAAAATTCGTAAAGATTTACAACCGTTTCGCAAGTGAATTTTTTAAATATTTCCTGCACTATTAAACTCCTCACCTTAAGGAAATTATTTAACACTTATATTATAACATATTATAATAAATTTTCAAGTGATTTTTGTATATTTTCTAAAAGTTTTGAAAAAGCTTTTCGACAAATTTTGTATTTTTTGCATAATTCTAGTCTTGCTTTTTGCTATAATAAAGTCGAATTATGTTATTTTTCCAGACAAAAACAAAAAAGTCACCGTAAAACAGTGACTCTTGACAAAATATTCTATTCAAGGTTTAAAATTTTCGAAAATATATGCGTCAAATCGGTTTTTCTTTTTTGATAATTCAACCGCTGACTCAAATGTCCAACCAACCGTAAACGCACCTAAAAATTTTTGAATTAAAAAGCACACATTGTCACTTGAAGATACCTCAAAGGATACAAAATCAGGTCGCGACAGAAAATTAAATAAAAAAGTGCTGGAAATTTTAGAGATAAAATTCTTGTTTCTGGTATCCATTGCAAGCTGTCCACGAAAAATTTCCTTACGGTGTTTTTTATACCAAAAAACTGCCATGGGATTAAACGATTCAATACAGTATTTTCCGTTATAACCGCTTAAAATTCTGTCAGCAGTTTCACATAATAAATCACATTTTAAATCAGTACTTTTAAATTCCACCATTAAGGGTACTCTGCCGTCAACGAGTGATAAAACCTCTTTAAGCGTGGGGATTTTTTCTTCAGTATTTAAAAGATACAGCTCTTTGAGCTCTACCAAAGTTTTCTCCTCGACAGCACCGTCAACCCCGCATACACGCTTAAGTGTTTTATCGTGAAATACAACTGCTTCCCCGTCGACAGTTAAGCGAATATCCAGTTCTATTCCATAACCGTTTGCTACCGCATTAGCAAAAGCAGCAATAGAGTTTTCGGGCACTCCGCCACCGTGTAATCCTCTGTGTGCAAAATATACACCTTTTAAAACCTTGCTATCAGGATGTCTTCTGAAGGACGGAAAAACCAAAAACAAATATATCAATAAAACCGTTATAAAAGCTATTAAAAAAGGCATCATTTAGTCCTCTAAATCAAAGTTTTCAAGTTTAAATGCTTTGGCTAAGAGTTCTCCCAGATAATTTGAAACAGTTGCTTTGCCCTGTCATTTTTACCCGAAAGATAAAGAAAACCAAACAGACATTCAAGACCTGTAGCAATATGATATTCACCTTTTGTTGCACTTTTAGGCGAAGAGTTTGTGTGAAAATTCCTACCCCTTTTAAAAACCGCCATCTCATCCTCACTAAGATGTGGCTCAATTAATTTATACGCATTTGACTGTGCCTTTGCGTTTACAAGTTCAACAGATAACCTGTGTAATTCACCTGACGGGCGGTTAATTTTCGATAAAGCAGTTCTAACAAAAAGTCCATAAACCGCATCACCCACAAAACACAAAACAGAAGGGCTCAATAAATTTACATTATCCATTGTTTTATCCTACGGCACAAAGTCAAACTCAACGTCCAACACGTTAACCGTATCTCCCTCTTTAACGCCTGCATCCTCTAATGCATCTATAATACCCGTGCTTCTAAGTGTTCGCTCAAAATACTGTAAAGACTCATAATCGTCAGGGTCAACCCTGTTCATAACATCATCAAGCCACTGACAGTTCTCAACATAGTAAATTCCGTTTTCTACACGAATAGTATACGAACGGTCATTACTTTTAACAACCTCGGGCTTAGGCTCTGCCTCGTACTTAAGTATTGGCGGAAGCTTAGAAAGTTCACT
This sequence comes from uncultured Ruminococcus sp., assembly GCA_964416795.1. Classification (GTDB taxonomy): domain Bacteria; phylum Bacillota; class Clostridia; order Oscillospirales; family Acutalibacteraceae; genus UBA737. Next base: position 2,926 of record CAYQFD010000144.1, read on the forward strand.
TGCAACATAATTGATAAGCTCTCTAGTACCCTCTGCAATAGCCGCCATAATCGGAAAGAATTTATAACCCTTATTTTCAAAATATTCCGCAATGCGTTTTACTTCTTCATCATCTATAAGGTCGCATTTATTACCGACCACTATCTGCGGACGTTTAGACAAATCATCACTGAAAACCTCTAGCTCGCGATTAATCTTTTCAAAATCTTCGGTAGG
>CAYQFD010000145.1:0-3115 GCA_964416795.1 uncultured Ruminococcus sp.
CTCGCCGTATCAATGTTTGCACCCGTTGCTTACGTTCAGGTAAGGTTACCAGAGCAATCTAAGTTTTGTTTCAAATGAAATATTTCTTGCAAAATAGACCCTGAACTTTCAGTTCAGGGAATTTTTGTATATGGAGAGATAAAAATGATAAAAGCAGTATTATTTGATTTAGACGGTACACTGGTTAATTCTCTTGAAGATTTAGCCGACAGTACAAATTTCGCGTTAAAAGAATTCGGATTTCCTACTCACGAAACTGAAAAGTTTAAATATTTTGTGGGCGACGGAATGGCTAAGCTTATCGAGCGTGTATTACCGCAGGATAGCCGTGATGGTATTACTCACGCAAAGGTTCTTGAGTGTTTTATGAACCACTACAGAGAGCATTATATTGATAAAACAGTAGCCTATAACGGAATAAACGAGCTTATAAGTGGGCTTAAAGCAGAAGGACTTAAAATGGCTGTCATTTCAAATAAAGTACAGGAAATGGCATTGACGGTTACAAACAAGATTTTAGGTGATGTTTTTGAAATCGTTTGCGGAAAACAGGAGGGATATCCTGCCAAGCCTGACCCCACACTTACCTTAAAGGTTATAAATGACCTGGGAGTTATGCCCAATGAATGTGTTTTTATCGGCGACTCGGGTATGGATATGGCGGTTGCTAAAAATGCAAAATGCCTTAGTATAGGTGTACTATGGGGCTTTAGAACAAAAGAAGAGCTTTGCAATAACGGTGCGGATTTTATCGCCGAAGAGCCGTCCAAAATATTGCGGATAATCGGAGATATAAATGAAGCCTAAGTATAGGATAACCAAAATCACCTGCTACATAGGCTATGTTGTTCAAGCGGTTATAAATAACTTTTTGCCGATTTTGTTTATTGTTTTTCAGGATGTTTACGGCTTAGGTTATGAAAAATTAGCCCGTCTTATAGCGGTTAATTTTATAACTCAGATTATAACCGACTTTTTAACACCTAAAATCGTAAATAAAATCGGATATAAAAGGGCTATAATTCTCTGTCAGGCGGCAGCTACAACAGGACTTTTAATGCTTGGAATTTTGCCTAGATTTGTAAGCAATGTTTATCCTGTTATCAATATTTCAATAATAGTTTATGCTTTCGGAAGCGGACTGATCGAAGTGCTTTTCAGCCCTGTTATTGAGCATTTGCCAACCGATAACAAATCGGGTAATATGTCGATTTTGCATTCCTTTTATTGTTGGGGACAGGCGTTTACTATAGTGTTAACAACCGCTATGGTTTCGTTGTTCGGCTATAAGGGTTGGGCAAATGTACCGCTCGTGTGGGCGGTTTTGCCTTTTATCGATATGCTTCTATTTATAAGAGCACCAATTATTGAGCCTAGTCAAGACGAGAAAACACAAGGTCTTAAAGAACTGTTTAAAAGCCGTAAATTCAGGCTTTATATGCTTATGATGCTTTGTGCGGGGGCTAGCGAAATTGCTATGGCAGAGTGGGCTTCAATGTTCGCACAGCAGTCTTTGAGAGTTTCTAAGGTAATAGGCGACCTTGCAGGCCCTTGTCTGTTTGCTATATTTATGGGCTTGGGCAGAATCTGGTATGCGGCGGTTTCAAATAAAATTTCATTTACCAGAGCAATCATAGTGTTAAATTCTATTTGTGCGGTTTGTTATCTTGGAGTTGCTTTTTGTAAAATTCCTTTTTTGGCGCTTGTTTTCTGTGCGATTTGCGGTTTTACTGTCAGCATATCGTGGCCCGGAATCTATTCCTTGGGAGCGGAAAGCTTCCCTAAAGGTAATGCTGTTATGTACAGTACCTTTGCTCTTTGCGGTGATATGGGCTGTTGCTTAGGACCTTGGGCTTTAGGTATTGTTGCTGAGTTTTTCGGGCTTAATACAGGTTTTGCGGTAGCTTCGATTTTTCCAATAATTATGGTAGTAGCCGCATTTTTATCAAATAAAAAGGATTGCAAAAGCTAATAAAACAGTGTATAGTAAAAACAGAGGTGAATTTAATGAAAAGAGAAGAATACTTAAGCTGGGACGAATATTTTATGGGTATTGCATTGCTTTCTTCAATGCGCAGTAAGGACCCGTCAACTCAGGTAGGCGCCTGTATAGTAAACGCAGATAAGCGAATACTTTCTATGGGTTATAACGGTATGCCGCGTTGCTGCAGTGATGATGAATACCCTTGGGATAAAAATGAGAGTGCGCTTGACTCAAAATATCTTTATGTTTGCCACGCAGAGCTTAATGCTATTCTAAACTGCGCTGTAGGCAGTGTTCGCGGTTGCAGTGTTTATACAACACTTTTCCCTTGCAACGAATGTGCAAAGGCGATTATCCAGTCAGGAATAACTGAGGTTATATATATGTCGGATAAGTATGCCGATTCGGACAGTGTTATGGCGTCTAAGAGAATGTTTGATTCAGCAGGTGTAAAATACAGGGCATATAAGGAGAGCGGAAAAAACGTAAATATTAATTTATGATTTCTTAACAATTTGCGAGCTGATATAAAGTAAAATATGTATATGAAATTATGAGAGGTAGAGTTTATGAATTTCAGATACAGATTTATGCAATTTATGAGCGGAAGATACGGCAGAGATAAGCTGTTCGATTGTTTAATAGGCGTTGCTGTAGCCGCTTCCGTAATTAATCTTGTTTTACGTAGCTTTTTTGTTCAGACTTTGGTTTATGTCGCTATTGGTTATGCGCTTTTTAGATTTCTTTCAAGAAATATTGAAGCGAGAAGACGTGAAAATTCTTGGGTTTTAGAAAAACTTAATTTTTTGAAAAAGCGTAAGGAATTTTATGAACAGAAAAAAGCTGATAAATTCCATGTCTATAGAAAATGCCCCTCCTGTAAAGCTGTATTAAGGCTTCCGCACAGAGTGGGTACTCATACCACAGTTTGCCCGCGCTGTTCAAAGGAATTTACCGTTAAAGTTAAAAAGTAAAAGTCAGAACCGATGACATAAAAAATTTTTAAAAAAACTATTGACAAATTGCGCTAACTTAGATATAATATACGAGTCGCGCAAATACGGCTGTATAGCTCAGTTGGCTAGAGCATGCGGTTCATACCCGCAGTGTCATTGGTTCAAATCCAATTAC
>CAYQFD010000146.1:0-3114 GCA_964416795.1 uncultured Ruminococcus sp.
TAGGAATTCTCGAAAGGAGGCTTAGAAACAGTGACCACTAACGAAACACTAATCAAAGTAGCCGACCTTAAGAAATCCTTTGGTAAGGTGGATGTTTTGAAGGGTATTAACCTTGAAATCAAACGCGGAGAGGTTGTCTGTATTATAGGCCCTTCGGGTTGCGGTAAATCTACCTTCCTTAGAACGCTTAACCTACTCGAACAACCCACAGGCGGTCAGATATTTTTTGACGGTACCGATATTACCGCACCAAAAACCAACATCAATCTGCACCGTCAAAAAATGGGAATGGTTTTCCAACAGTTTAACCTCTTCCCTCATATGACAGTTCTTAAAAATATGACCTTAGCGCCGATAAAGCTTCTGGGAATGTCCAAGCAGGATGCCGAAGCTAAGGCTTTAGAATTACTCGGGCGTGTAGGTCTTGAGGACAGAGCAAGCTCCTATCCCAGTCAGCTTTCTGGTGGACAGAAGCAGCGTGTTGCAATAGTGCGCGCACTTTGTATGCAGCCAGAGGTTATGCTTTTTGACGAACCCACCTCTGCTCTTGATCCTGAAATGGTAGGCGAAGTTCTTGACGTTATGAAGAGCCTCGCAAACGAGGGTATGACAATGGCTGTTGTCACTCACGAAATGGGCTTTGCACGCGAGGTGGCAGATAGAATACTCTTTATTGACGAGGGTATTATTATGGAGCAAGGAACTCCCGATGAAGTATTCGGCAATCCTAAAAGCCCGCGTCTTAAAGAATTTTTAAGTAAGGTAATATAAAACTAAAAAACCGACAAGTTGCGACTTGTCGGTTTTTTGTATTCCATCGGAGATAAATCAGTTAGTTGAAATCCTTATGAGCTTTTGTTAATGCTCCTTGCATTAAGAAGGCTGCAACTAAAATAATTGCACCGCATATATAAATATAAATATTATAATTCCCTGTTATGTCAAAACACAGGTTTGCAGTTGGTCCACCAATTGCATATCCGGCGGTATTTACAGATGCGACAATACCCAACATCTTGTTAAAATTATGTTCGCCCGCTAATTCTCTCGTATAGAGAGGAAGCATTACTGTTTCAAGAGGAAGGGCAAACGAACAAAAAATACCATATCCCATAGCCGCAACCTTACCCGCCGTCGACGGACCTGAAAGAAGAAGCAATGATAATGCAACGAAAGATGCAATAAAACATATTGCTGATGTCTTTTTTATTCCAAAACGGTCATATATAAATCCTACGCTGAATTTGCTAAATGTAAGTAGAAGCGAGTCAATACTAAGTACTATAGAAACATAAGAAATATTTATTCCCACATCTTTTAAATGTGCTGCCGCTATGCCGGACATACCTTGAAGAATCATACCTGTAAAGAATATACAAACAACTGCAACATAAAAGTATGATTTACTGAAGATATACGGGCGCTTTAATCCGTCATCAGATTTTTCCTGTTGCTTAACCTGCACATCTTCATTCTCCGCTTCTTCATTGGGGTGATCTTTGAAGAAAATCAGCATTATTACAGCAACAACAAGCAAAATTAACATAACAAGTTTATAGGAATTGCGATATCCAAACGGATTACCCTCTTCGTAGATGATTGGCGTAAGAATTTGCATTGCAAGTGATCCACCAACACCGTTAGAGGCAAGTATAAAGCCCATAATTATGCCACGATTTCTCTTACACCAGCTATTTACAATCGCACCTACCATAGTTGTTGTTGTCCAAGAATAGCCTATTCCGAGAAATACGGAACCAATATAAAAACCGTAAATATTTGTGCTGTACGAATATATAAGCATTGATATAATCAGACTTATAAAACCGGCAAGTATCAGCTTTTTAGCACCAAACCTTGCTATAAGTGCACCAAAGAATATGTTTACAACCGCTGTAGTAATAAATCTACAACTGTCACTTATTGAAAACGTGCTTCTTGAAATGCCTAATGCCTCACAAATCGGAACTACATATACGCTCCTTGCAGAACTGCAAAACCCGATAACTGTGAATACCATAAGAGCACTTATAAAAACAATTATCCAACTATAATCCAGCATAATTTTCGATTTTTTCATAAAACAACACACCAATCAAAAACATATCTGTTGACAACACAACGTAGTTATAATATAATATTTTCATTGAAAAAACAAGGTAAAAACACTTAAAAATGGTAAAATCGATTAAATATAATCTTAGTTCGAAAAGGATATGTGATTTTATGATTCAAGAAACTCCAAATAAGGAATCCCCGATTATAGTTGATTATTATAAAAACAAACATATATTTCCAGAAGATACAAATAAAATTCTTTGTCACCCATATAACAAAATTTTAATACTCAACAAAGGGTCTGTAACTTATGCTACAGACAGTGGTATTACTAATGTTGCAGAAAAAAGTATCATATTTATGCCTGCTAATTTATTACATAATTCGTTTGTTCAAAATCAACCCTATGAACGTTATCGAATAAAATTTACCCACGATTTTACGGACGGTATATTTTCTGATGGAAAAATACTCGACTTTGCTTTAAAAAAACCTTATATCAAACAACTCGAACATAAAGATTTTGATGAAATAAATCTTTTAGTACAAAGCTTATATAAAGTTTCAGCACAAGAAAATAAAACTGATATTGATGTTTTAAACGAGTGTATGCATCTTGCTATGCTAATTGTAAAAGGGTATGATGCTCCCTCGGTGCAGAATACATTTCATTCGGGTTATATTGATAATGTCCTTAGCTATATTAAAAATAACTATAATAAGCCCATTACGATAGAGAGGCTAGCGGATCTTTTTTATGTTAGCAAAAGTAAGCTTATTTATGATTTTAAGAACCATTGCAGAATGAATATACTGGAATATATAACTATGACAAGAATTGCGGCGGCTAAGGAATATCTCATAAAAGGCTGGTCAGTTTCCGCAACATCTGATGCTTGCGGTTTTTCTTCCCCAAGCTATTTTATAAAGGTTTTTTCAAAAATCACAGAACTTACTCCGCTTAAATTTCAAATGAAATACGCCATCATATAAATCAAAAATAAAAAACCGAAACACCCAAAAAGGTATTTCGGTTTTTGGTGATCCATCGGGGAT
>CAYQFD010000147.1:0-3055 GCA_964416795.1 uncultured Ruminococcus sp.
TACGGCGTGAACGGTTGAATAGTCGAACTCAACACCCTGACCGATACGGATAGGACCTGCGCCCAGCACAATAATCTTTTTTCTGTCAGTAATAACTGAGTCGTTATCGCCTTGATATGAAGAATAGAAGTACGGGATATAAGCGTTTGTATGGCAGGTGTCAACCATTTTGTAAACAGGCAGAATTTTAGCCTCCTTGCGCTTATTGTAAACCTCTACCTCGTCAACGCCCCAAAGCTTAGAGATAAACTTATCGCTAAAGCCCATAACCTTTGCATTCATAAGTGTTTCGGAATCCATTACATTGTTCTTTATAACGGCTTCCATTTTCACTATTTTTTCAAGTGCTTCTAAGAAGAAAGCGGTAATTTTTGTTGCATTGTGCAAGGTATCAACATCAACACCGAGTCGCATGAGCTCTGCAATAGCAAAAATGTTATCGTCCTTAAATTCTTTAATATAATCGAAAAGCTCCTCTTTGGTTTTACCGTCAAACTTAGGCAAGTGGAAGTGGCAGGCGCCGATTTCCAAAGAGCGCACCGATTTTAAAAGACATTCTTCTATAGTAGCGCCAATGCCCATAACCTCACCTGTGGCTTTCATCTGTGTGCCTAAGGTGTTTGTTGCCTGACTGAATTTATCAAACGGGAAGCGCGGAAGCTTTGCTACAACATAGTCAAGTTTTGGCTCAAAAGCGGCAGTTGTGTTTGCGATGGTAATATCCTCAAGCGCCATACCTACCGCAATTTTCGCAGTAACGCGTGCAATAGGATATCCGCTTGCCTTTGAAGCCAAAGCAGAAGAACGGGATACACGGGGGTTAACCTCAATAAGATAATATTCGCTCGTTTCGGGGTTTAATGCGAACTGAACGTTACAGCCACCCGAAATTTTAAGTGCCTTAATAAGCTTAATCGCACTATCATTAAGCATCTTAAGGTCTTTATCGTTAAGTGTCATAATAGGTGCTACTACCAAAGAGTCACCCGTGTGAACACCGACAGGGTCAATGTTCTCCATACCGCAGATGGTGATTGCGTGGTCGTTAGAGTCACGCATAACCTCAAATTCGATTTCCTTATAGCCCTTAACACTCTTTTCAATAAGCACCTGATGAACAGGAGAAAGCTTGAATGCGTTAAGTCCAACATCTATAAGCTCTTCTTCGTTGTTTGCGAAGCCACCGCCTGTTCCGCCCAAGGTAAAGGCAGGGCGCAGAACTACAGGATAACCGATTTTCTTTGCGGCTTCCTTTGCTTCTTCGATACTGTATGTGATTTCGGAGGGGATTGTAGGCTCGCCTACAGACTGGCAAAGCTCTTTGAATAGCTCGCGGTCCTCAGCGCGTTCGATACTTTCCTTGCTTGTACCCAAAAGCTCAACGCCGCATTCCTTTAAAATGCCCTTTTCCTCTAGCTGCATTGCAAGGTTAAGACCTGTCTGACCGCCGATACCGGGAACAATCGCATCGGGACGCTCATAGCGTAGAATTTTTGCGATATATTCAAGTGTTAGCGGCTCCATATAAACCTTGTCCGCAATAGTGGTATCGGTCATAATAGTAGCAGGGTTTGAGTTGCAAAGCACCACCTCATAGCCCTCCTCCTTGAGCGCAAGACAAGCCTGTGTGCCCGCATAGTCGAATTCAGCCGCTTGACCTATAACGATAGGACCTGAGCCGATAATCAAAATTTTCTTTAAGTCTGTTCTCTTTGCCATTTTTCTTCCTCCGTATATATATTAAACTTTACTGTAAACTGTTTTACCGCCGCAAACGGTGAGCCTGCAAACGCCGAAAAGCTTTTCGTTTTTAAAGGGTGTTGCTTTGCCCATTGATAAAAATTCTTCGGGGTCTACGGTGTATTCCTTATCTAAATCGAATACACATATATCTTCTGTTTGGGGTAGCCCGAAACGTTTTCTTGGGTTAATGCTTAAAACCTCAACGATTCTTTCGAGTGTAATTATCCCCGTTTTGACAAGATGTGTGTAAAGAACAGAAAATGCAGTTTCGATTCCTACAACACCCATAAGACTGTCGCGAAGACCTTTTGATTTTTCCTCTGCCGAGTGGGGTGCGTGGTCGGTGGCTATCATATCGATAGTACCGTCTCTCAAGGCTTCAATCAGCGCAAGCCTGTCCGCCTCGCTTCTGATTGGCGGATTCATTTTAAATCTGCCGTCCTCTTTCAGCATCATATCGTTCATAACAAGGTAGTGGGGAGCGGTTTCACAGGTCACGTCTACACCGTCTGCCTTAGCTCGCCTTATAAGCTCAACGCTTTCCTTGCACGAAATGTGGCAAATGTGGTACTTACAGCCTGTTTCTTTAGCGAGCTTTAAATCTCTTTCAATCGGTTTCCATTCACTTTCGCTGCAAATGCCTTTGTGAGAGTGTAGTCGGGCATATTCACCGTCATGTATATAACCGCCGAAAAGCAGGCTGTTATCCTCACAGTGCGCAACTATTATTTTCCCATTTTCCTTGGCCTTTATCATAGCCGATTTCATCATTTCTTCCGATTGCACACCTCTGCCATCATCAGAAAAGCCTGCACACATACTATAAAGATTATCCAAATCGCTTAATTCTTCGCCTTTTTGACCTATTGTTATTGAGGCATAGGGATGAACATTTATTACAGCGTCTTTTTCAATTATATCCAACTGCTTTTTGAGATTTTCTACACAGTCAGGCACAGGGTTCAGATTCGGCATTGTAAAAACATCGGTATAACCGCCGCGCGCACAAGCCCTCGTTCCGCTCGCAATAGTCTCTTTATAAGAAAAACCCGGCTCTCTCAGATGAACGTGAACATCACAAAAGGCCGGAAAAACAAAACAATTATTAAATTCAGAAACAATACCGCCCATATTTTCTGCGGTGGGAATAGCAATACTGTCGGCACAAAAGGAATAATCGCCCGAGTGAAAAGAACCGTCTTTATAATACTTGACCTTCTTTAATGTGTATTGCATAATCTGACCGCCTTTCTATAAGCAAAGACGAAAATCTCACCTCTAAAATCAAGTTCGGATTATTCGTGTTTGCTTA
>CAYQFD010000148.1:0-2960 GCA_964416795.1 uncultured Ruminococcus sp.
TATCTCAGCAAAAGGAAAAATCTTTTAAGCAACTGTAAAAAGATAAAGAATTTTGCTAACGGTCATAAGTATTTCGGTTTTCACCGTACCCGCACCGGTTGGGTTTACAGAGAGTGGGCACCTGCCGCCCAGGAAATGTATCTCACAGGCGATTTTAATAACTGGAGTATAGAGGCTTGCCCTATGACTCGGCTTGAAAACGGCGTTTTTGAAGTGCATCTCAAGGGCAGAAACGCGCTTAAAATCGGGCAAAAGGTACAGGCTATTGTTATAAACTCGGGGCGGATATTGCGCCGCATTCCGCTTTACGCCACACGCGTTGTTCAAGACCCCGAAACATATTTATGGTGTGCCGAAATTGAGGACACCTATGGGAAATTCCCTTGGACAGACAAAGACTTTGTACCCCAAAAGACGCCTTTTATTTATGAATGCCATATAGGTATGGCTCAGGAAAAGGGTGCTGTTGGTACATATACCGAGTTTACCGAAAATATCCTGCCGAGGATTAAAGAGCTGGGGTATAATACCATACAGATAATGGCAATTATGGAGCACCCATATTATGGCTCTTTTGGATATCAGGTTTCTAACTTTTTTGCCGCTTCTTCACGTTACGGCAGCAGCCGAGAATTAAAAGAGCTTATAAATACCGCTCACGAAATGGGTATTGCCGTCTTGCTGGATGTTGTGCATTCTCACGCGGTGAAAAATACCAACGAGGGAATAGGCGAATTTGACGGTACAGTATATCAGTTCTTTCACGAGGGTGAAAAGGGTAATCACAGCGCATGGGGAACTAAGCTTTTTAATTACGCCAAGAATGAAGTATTGCATTTTTTACTTTCAAATCTCAAATATTGGATGGAGATTTTTCATTTTGACGGCTTTCGCTTTGACGGTGTAACCTCTATGCTTTATCACGATCACGGCCTTGAAAGTGCATTTACAAATTATAATATGTACTTTTCAATGAATACTGATACTGATGCAGTTACATATTTGCAGTTGGCAAATGAATTGATTCACGAAATAAATCCTCACGCAATTACAATAGCAGAGGATATGTCCGGTATGCCGGGGATGTGCATTCCTATACTAGACGGCGGCATTGGCTTTGATTATCGCTTGTCTATGGGTGTGCCTGATTTATGGATAAAAACTATTAAGGAAGCTTCTGACGATGAATGGGATATCGGCAAGCTTTGGCACGAGCTTACATCCCGTCGCGCACAGGAAAAAAATATAGGCTACTGTGAGTCTCACGATCAGGCACTTGTTGGAGATAAGACCATAATGTTCAGACTTTGTGATGCCCAAATGTATACAGGTATGAACAAATTCGGCGGCAGCCTTGTAATAGACAGAGGCATTGCGCTTCATAAAATGATACGCCTTATTACCGCATCCTTAGCAGGTGAGGGATACCTTAATTTTATGGGAAATGAGTTCGGACACCCTGAGTGGATAGATTTCCCGCGCGAGGGCAACGGCTGGAGCTACCACTACTGCCGCAGACAATGGAGTCTTGTGGATAATCCCGACCTTAGATACAGAGAACTTAACGATTTTGATAAGGCTATGATAAAGTTGCTTAAGGAAGACGACCTGCTCGTTTTATCTGCTGAAAACAGATGGCTTCATCAGGATGATAAAATACTTATATATACTAAGGGAGATACTGTATTTATCTTCAACTTCCACCCAACAAAGTCTTTTGACGGGTATTTTGTGCCTGTTGGCAAAGAGGGTACATATAATATTGTTCTTTCCTCAGATGACGGGAAATTTGGAGGCTTTTCACGTGTTGACACTTCAGTTGAGTACAATACCTTTGTAACGCCTGTAGGCTGGGTTGGTTTTAAATGCTATTTGCCTAATAGAACCGCTATTGTTTTAAAGAAACAAAACTAAATAAGCAAAAAATAACGGCTGACATAAGATTCGTACTCTAAAGGACAGTAAAATAAAAGTGCTATGACATTTTGATTTTGTCATAACACTTTTTCATTGATGTTTTTGCATAAGGCTTTTGTATTGCACAATAAATTTTTCTTTGGATTTTTCAGACTTGAAATATCGTTTGCCTCTTCCGAGGGGTCTAATATCTTCTATTGTCGCTTCTTCTTTGTCGTATTCATAGATTCCGTATTCATCATATATTTTAAACTTTAAAGCTTCAAATTTCGCATAATCTTCGGTTGAATAAATATCGGGTGAAATCCATAACCGTTTTAGATTTGGTATGTTAATTAAATCTTCAATATTATTGTCTTGGGTAGTGACTCCCGATATAACCAAACTATCAAGATGAGGCATTTCTTTCAAGAAAGAGAATGTAGGAATAACTGTTTTGTTAATTTGAGAAGTGTGAATATTTAAGCATAAATGCCTTAAATTCTTTGCTTTTTTAATTTCTATTATTTCAGGAGCATTAGCACCTAATTGAATTTCTAAAACATCGAGATTTGGTGTCTTTTGCATATCCCAAAGAATATCTTTTGCTCCGAGTCCAATAGATACAGTTTGGAGCTGGGGCAGTTTTTCAAGAGCAGAATAATTTATGGGTTTAGTACTTCCTATCCAGATCGTTTTAGTGTTAGTTGGCAAATTTTCAACAACAATATTTAATTCTTCCGTGTTTTTAACACTAATCACAAAAGTTTCTTTGGTTGAAAAATCATTAGTATAATGACCGTCTCCAAAATAAAAACCTATATCGTGTTTGAAATAGGGGCAATCTTTGCACTTATATGAGTACTCTGCGTATTTGTCCCATATAGAATCTTTTAAAAAACCTTGATTTAAAAATTCTTTTGTGCAATTAACAATATCTCTATCTTCGGGAGAGCAATACAGTTCATACGTATAAAAAGTTAGAGATTCATTAAATGCAATATCGTAAAACTTGTTATTCATTCTTCACCTCATAAGTAAGAATACTCTTACGAGCCAATTAT
>CAYQFD010000149.1:0-2930 GCA_964416795.1 uncultured Ruminococcus sp.
CTTGCTCGTTCCGACACAATTAAAACAAAATCAATAAAAATAAGTTGGACACATCATTTTAAGGGTTTACCTTATGATGTGTCCAATTTTTATGTTAGCAATTAGGTTCATTAAAATTTAAACACCCTGTATTCGTACGGGGTGTTTTATATGTGTTTTTTCGATAGGTGCTTAAAATAATTTTTTCTAAAGTCCCTAGGTGAGCCAAAGAAATCTTTTTCTGATTTTGAAAAATCCATTGATTTTTCCTCTAACAACTCCATAGTACAAATTAAATCGGCAACTTGGAAAAGTTTATATTCTATAGGTTTAACCTTCCTAAATTCAACATTGTGAAGTAATGCATTAAATAGTGAGGTTAATATTTTTGTAAGTTCAACTTGTCCGTTATCATAATAGATTATTATTTTATCAAAATTTTCAAAATAGCTAAGATGTTGCTTTATAATTTGAGAAATTGCTTTAGATAATTTCGAAGTAAGTTCAACAACATCTTTACACTCACTTTTCTTGACAGTTGCACACATATAAGAAAAAGGTAATTTTCTAGCAAAGTTAAATAAAGCATTGAATAATCTTTTTCGTTCTTCCATTAAATAACAATCATATACTGATTCTCTTCTAATTAAAGGACCAACATGGATAGCGTGTGGATTATAGCCAAGATTTTTAACATGGTCATTTAAAACGGAAATGTTTTCATTTATATCAATTTTTTGTTCGTGCAGAATCATAGAAACTATATAATACGGCGAGTGGTGTTCATAGGGTCCAAAATCTCCAGATTCATCAATAAAAACGCTTAATATATTTTCGGACAAAAAAACACCTCTTTTGACATAATATTATAAAAGAAAAAGCGGGGAAATTCCCCGCCGTTCGGTGGACCAGGGTCTTTCGACCAGCCCGAACAGCAATATTGCTACCTTTATTGTATGTATATTATACCGTAAATATAATCCGAAGTCAAGTATTTAAAAATATTTTTCCGCTGACATTTGCTGACTAATTTATTTTACCAATACTAACCTTCTTTATAATACGCATTAACAAACATATTGATAAGAGTATTTGCTCTATCTTTTTTGAATCTATTAAAGTTTGCAACTGTAAAGTCAGATTGTGATTCTATAAATTTAATTTCGGTGTGTTCAGGGTATAAATATTTTTCAAGCAATTCTTTATCATATGTTAAAGCGGTAGCATCTTTGGATTCTATTAGTTCATAATAGGTTCTTTCGCGTTTTGACCTATTATCAAAACTTGGTAGAAATGTCAAATTTGCAGGAGAAGATATACCAACTATACCGCGTTCTTTAACTGAAAGCGAATCTAATCTTGCTTGCGGTATAATATGTTCTATATCCATGTTTTTATGTGGTTCTGAACAATTTTTCTTTATAATGTAGTTGATAAATAACTTGGTTTCGGGTTTTACAGTAGCATTTTTTTCAGCGTTTTCTTCAGTAATCCAATCATAAATGGCATTTTTAAACGATTCGCTTGATACTTTTGTAAAATATCTTGATTCGTAAATGTCACTCATCATTACTAAACCATCTAATTTAGTATCACCTGAACCTGCCCAATAACCTCTAATGTTATCGTATAAATACCACATAGGTAAATTGCGTTCAAAGTCTTTTAACCTGTTTTTGTGGTAGTGATTTTCGAGTATTCTGCCATCATCTTCTATTACAAATTTTGCTTTAAAAACTGTCACAATGTAACTAACTAATTGATTTAAGGTGTGTGCAAAAATGTATTTACCATCGGGAGTGGTGCAATACCATTCCAATTCTTTTTGAACATCTAATGTACACGCTATTATTTTATCTTTTAATTTAGCGCAATCAATATGACTGTCAACGAGTTTTTTAGATAGTCCGACCATGTTTTTGCTATTAACATTTAGTATGCTTGCAAGAATACTAAAACCTAATGAGTCAACTTCACTTGCATCTTTTACTTGATAAATCTTGTTGTGACACGCTTCACCAATAAGTTTAGATAGTGCATAAGCATATTCAAAAACATTAATTTCTTTATTGTTTCTAATTTCGGTTTCATTGAAATTTTGTGTTTCAATCTTTTGGTTATTTTCTAAACTATCTTTATATTTTGAGATAACTTTTTCAATGATTTGCTCATCGTTAACAACTATTATATCATTTTGCCATGAGGCTGAATATAAGTCATATTTACTTAATTTTGTTCCTTTTGAGTTAAGATTTATAAAAGTAGTTACTATTTCGTCGTCAGTTGCGTTTTCGTTGAAAATAATACAAGGAAGAACAATGTTAGTTGTGTCTAAAATTTGCCATATTTCATCATAGAAATTATTTACAGCAGAGTAGAGTTTTTTTGCATCGCTACCAATATTGGGAAATTGTGTTTTTACTTCTTCCATAATTTCGTATACAACATCAGATTTTTCGGTGTTTTTTGTTTTTAATTGCTTTATAGCAACATTTTTGATTTCTTTAACGATAGTATGTTTGGCGCTATCGTTGTATGATTGATAATGTTTTGCTATTGAGGGAACTTCTAATAGCAGATTAACAATTTTTTGTTCATCAATATCTGATTCTTCAATGTATTCATATCTATGATATTCGTAATCTAATAATGTTGAAAAGCGTTGTCTGCCATCTATAATATTGTATTTTCCATCGTTTAGTTTTTGTAATAAAAATGAACCTATCGGTAAACCTTGCTTTATAGAATGTATAAGTTCGCGTCGCGCTTTTTTCTTCCACACAAAATTGCGTTGAAATTTTGGAGCGGTGATTTTATCTTTAAGTTGTGTATAAAGTTTGCGATCAACATCATATTTTAATGTAGCCATTTTAATACCTCGTTTGAATTATATTTTATACACATACATTATAATTCAAAAATTGATGCAATTCAACAACATTTTACCATTT
>CAYQFD010000150.1:0-2915 GCA_964416795.1 uncultured Ruminococcus sp.
CAGAGCATCCGGCTACAAAACAGAGGTCACTCCCACGGAATCGGGCTTTGCCGGATATAAAGACTGGTTTATTTCAAATTATAATTTGCCGGGATACACGGTGGAGGCAGGAGAGGGGGAAAATCCGCTTCCGATACGTCAGTTTGATGATATATACCGTGACAACGAAGGACTTATGGCGATGGCGGTTAATATGGCGTAAATTCTGATTTATCGACCTGATGGTCGATAAATCAGAATTTATATTTTAAAAACAGTTGACAATCCCCGACAGATAGTATATAATATCCCGAGTTTGACACTTGAATATGCAAAAAGTACCCTTAAAGCCTTGAAATTACTGGTTTTTGGGGTACTTGTTTTTTAGCAAAAAAGTGCACAATATTTTATTTTTTTGTGCTTGATATAATTTTTTTCATTTCATCCACCGGGATAATTTCGTTATCTGTTCTAAAACCGGAAATTTCATGTAATGCATCCGTTAAATCGCTTCTCTCGTATGTCGGCACATAGCCATATCCTCTCAAATAAAGAAAATTCATTGATTTTAGAGTGTTTAAGATTCTTTCTGTTGTATATTTACAATTGAGTTGTTTTTCTAATATTCTGTAAATGGTCAAGGCAATGAAGCAAATAGCGAAATGTGCTTTTATGCGGTTGTCTCTCGATAAATATACAGGTCGTGCTTTAAATTCGGTTTTTAATATTCTAAAGCTTTCTTCGATTTCCCATCTTTTGTGATTTATCTTAATAACGCTTTTTGCATCATCTTCCAAGTTCGTACAGACAGCGTAAAAACCATCATATCGACTTTCTTCTTTTATTAAGTCTTCATTTATTGAATAGACATTTTTATTGGCGATTTCGCCTTCTGTTGTCACTGAAGTTTTTTCTATTAATCGTTTGTAGTCTGTTTGTTTTGATTTATCAAGTTTTTGAGGGTTTTTATCTAAAAGTTTGTGTGCTCGTGATATTTGTTCTTGACGAATATTTTGTTGATAATTCCGGTATTTAACAGAATATGTAATTATTAATCTTTGTTCTAATCCGTTTTCATTTATCCAACGTTCTTTGAAAAAAACTGTGTCACGATAAATGTCTTCGTCAATTTCATTTAGATTAAATTTGTTTTTTCCATCTATAGTCCAATCTTCAGGAGATAGAGCCCACTCTTTAATGAATGTTTTCAGCTGTTTTATAGATTGAGTTGTAACAAATGCCCTATCAGAAATATTGTTAAATTTTCTGTTAGCAACAGAGGATAATCCAGCATCTGTACATACTACAAATTTGGATTTCCCATAATCGGATATTATCTTTTGTTCTAAAGGTTTCAATGTAGTTTGTTCATTAGTATTGCCTTCATTTATACAAAAAGCAAGAGGTATACCATCCGCATCCATAAACAGACCAAGCTGAACAATCGGATTAGGTCGATGTTCTTTGGAAATTCCATATTGTCTTATGCCTTTTGCTTCTTCTATTTCAAAGAAGAAATTTGTACAATCATAGTAAAGGATTCCGGTATTTCGTTTCGTAACAGACAGACTGTTTTTGTATAATTCAGATTGAATAAAATCGGATTCTGTCGCAATTATATCTAATGCACGATATATATGATGCTGTTGAAAATTTGGCTTTTCAAGATATTTCTTTGATTCTTCAAAAGAAGAAAGCTTGGACGAAGGGGATAATATTCTTGTATAAATCAGCGAAGAGAGAATATTATTAATATCATAATTAAAGTTATGACGTTTCGATATTTCCTTTGCAATATTATTTAATCCTAATTGAAAATATATTTTTTTCAGAAAGAGATATCCACCGCAAAAATTAGCTTGCTTGCCAAATTCAATAAATCTGTTTGGCGAAAAATTGACAGATATATCACTAAGCTTACCCTGTTTTTCTTTTTGATTCAGTTTATCAACATATGCTTTTGCCCATTCATATGGATTCATATTACCGGCTTTTTGTTTTACAACCTCTAAATTGCCTAACTTTTCAACAACAATATTTGATTTTTTCTTATTTTCATAAATGGATTTGACAACATAGAAACATTCAGCATTTTTACTTTTTGTAATTTGTAATCTCATAACACCACCACCCATATATATTATACCATATTGTGGGATATTGTGCAAGTATTATTTTTAAAATTTGACAAAAAAATTAAGCCATACCAAGGCTTTCAAGACTTTTGTCTGTTTTTAAGTGTCAAACTCCCGTGATTATTCAGGAGTGTTGTCAGATGGAGTTAAAGATTATATAAAATCAAGAAATAATATTTTGTCAAGCAAAGTTGAAGCTAAAATTATTATGGTTACAACTGAAAGTACAGACGGATATTCAATAGATGAATATTGTCGTAATTTATATAGCAATTGGAAAATATTTAATCTTGGAAAAAATAACAATATGTTTTTTGTGATTGATACAGTAAAAAATGAATATTCATTTGTACGAGGAAATGCAATCAAACTTGCTGTATCGGAACAAGAAATTTATCAGTATATTATAGATAGTTTTGAACCGTTTTTATCTAAATCCAATTATGATAAAGCGGTTATGAGTTTGTATAATGCACTGGGCAGTTGGTACGAAAATGAATATAACAATCTGGATTTGAATCTGGATAATCATATTCAAAAATATCTGACGGGTGTGAAATCAAAAGATGCTGATCCAAAAGAGAGCAAGACGTGGATCTGGATAACTGTTGCTATATTTGTTGTTATAGCAATAATCATTTTGAAAATAAAAAGAAATATCGAACTTCGCTACAGACAGTTGCAGAGAAGAAGACTCAGAAAAAAATTTCAAATAGATGTTGACAAACTTGTGAATTCGTGATATAATCCCGAGTTTGACACTTGAATATGCAAAAAGTACCCTTAAAGCCTTGAAATTAC
>CAYQFD010000151.1:0-2862 GCA_964416795.1 uncultured Ruminococcus sp.
GGTCTTGAAGTAAAGAGAATTATCAACGAGCCAACAGCTGCTGCTTTGGCTTACAGTATTGACAAGGAAGACGACCAGAAGGTTATGGTTTATGACCTTGGCGGCGGTACATTCGACGTATCTATCATCGAAATGGGTGACGGTGTTCAGGAGGTACTTGCTACCGCAGGTAACAACAAGCTCGGCGGTGACGATTTCGATAAGCGCGTTATGGATTATATCGTTGCTACCTTTAAAGCAGAACAGGGTATTGATTTATCAAATGACAAAATGGCTATGCAGCGTGTAAAGGAAGCGGCTGAGAAAGCAAAAATCGACCTTTCAGGTATGACAACTGCTGATATAAATCTTCCTTTTATTACAGCTGATTCTACAGGTCCTAAGCACTTTGAAACTACACTTACACGTGCTAAATTTAACGAGCTTACCGCTGATTTAGTTGATGCAACAATGGGTCCTGTGCGTCAGGCACTCAGCGATTCCGGTCTTAACAAGGGTGATATCAACAAGGTTCTTATGGTTGGCGGTTCTTCACGAATCCCTGCTGTTCAGGAAGCGGTTAAAGCATTTATGGGAACAGAGCCATTCAAGGGAATTAACCCCGATGAATGTGTGGCGCTCGGTGCTTCTTTGCAGGCGGGTGTTTTAGGCGGCGATGTTAAGGGACTTCTTCTCTTGGACGTTACACCTCTTTCTCTCGGTATTGAAACAATGGGCGGTGTTTCCACAAAGGTTATTGACAGAAACACAACCATTCCTGCAAAGAA
The DNA here is from genome assembly GCA_964416795.1 of uncultured Ruminococcus sp. Lineage (GTDB taxonomy): Bacteria > Bacillota > Clostridia > Oscillospirales > Acutalibacteraceae > UBA737. Next base: position 768 of record CAYQFD010000151.1, read on the forward strand.
AAGTCAGATTTTCTCTACCGCTGCTGACGGTCAGACCTCAGTTGAGGTTCACGTTTTACAGGGCGAAAGAGAATTCGCTAAGGATAATAAAACTCTCGGTGTATTCCATCTTGACGGTATCGCATCTGCTCCTCGCGGTGTTCCTCAGATTGAGGTTACTTTTGATATAGATGCTAACGGTATCGTTCACGTTTCTGCTAAAGATCTTGGCACAGGCAAGGAAAACGATATAACAATCACCTCTAACACCAATATGTCAAAGGAAGATATTGACAAGGCTGTTAAAGAGGCTGAAGCATATGCTGCTGAAGATAAAAAGCGCCGTGAGGCTGTTGATATTCGCAATAATGCTGACCAGATGGTATATCAGACCGAAAAAACCTTGGGTGAATTCGGCGACAAGGTAACTGAGGAAGAAAAGGCTAAAATCAATACCGCTAAGGACGCTCTCAAGGAAGCGCTTAAGGGCGAAGATATCGAGGCTATTAAAGCAAAGCAGGAAGATTTACAGAAAGAGCTTTTTGCAATCAGTGAAAAAATATATAAGGCTGCAAATCCTCAGGGTGAGCCCAATGCTCAGGATGCAGGAAGCGCAGATCCTAACGTTTACGAGGCTGATTATACAGACGTTGACGATAACAAATAATTTTATAATGTAGGGGTCGATGCCCACATCGACCCGAAATAGTGGGCGGATGTGGGCATCCGCCCCTACAACATATTTCTAGGAGAATTTTTGTGGCTGAAAATAAAAGAGATTATTATGAAGTCTTGGGTGTGGATAAATCTGTTTCCGAAGACGAACTTAAAAAAGCATACAGAAAAGCGGCAAAGAAATATCATCCCGACTTAAACCCAGGGGACGCAGAGGCTGAAAAATGCTTCAAAGAAGTGAATGAAGCCTATGAGGTTTTGTCTGACAGTGAAAAAAGAGCGCGATACGACCAATTCGGTCACGCTGGTGTCGATCCTAATTTTGGCGCAGGCGGCGGATACGGCGGCGGATTCACAGGGGATTTCGGTGATTTAGGTGATATTTTCAGTTCATTCTTCGGTGGAGGCTTTGGCGGAGGTGGCGCAAGGCGTAACCCGAACGCGCCGAGACGCGGAAATGATACTGCAGCTTCGGTCAATCTTTCTTTTGAAGAGGCTGCAAAGGGTTGCAAGAAAACAGTCAAAGTCACTAAGATTGATAACTGTGATGAGTGCGCAGGCACAGGTGCTGAGAAAGGCTCCAGCCCTAAGACCTGCCCTGTTTGTCACGGTAGTGGACAGGTTGCAACTACTCAGCGCACTCCGTTTGGTGTAATGCAGACTCAAAAAGTATGTGACCACTGCCATGGTAGCGGTAAAATCATCGACAATCCTTGCCGTAAATGTGCGGGCAAGGGAAGAATTCGCCATACTGTTGAAAAGACTGTGGATATCCCTGCCGGTATTGACGACGGTCAGGTTATAAATCTTCGCGGCGGCGGTGATGCCGGTGTAAACGGTGGTCCTGCGGGCGATTTGCGTATTAATGTGAATGTGCGTCCCCACCCAATCTTTTTGCGTGACGGCTTTGATGTTTATTGCGAAATACCGATTACTTTCACTCAAGCGGCTTTGGGAGCGGAGATTACAGTTCCTACTCTTGACGGAAAGGTTAAATTCACTATACATGAAGGTACCCAACCGGGTGACGAATTCAAGCTTCGCGGAAAAGGTATTCAAAGGCTTAATTATTCGGGAAAGGGCGACCAATATGTTAAAATAAACGTTGAAGTTCCGAAAGACCTTTCTAAATCGCAGAGGGAAAAACTCAAGGAGTTCGATTCTGCAACAGACGATAAGAATTACAGGAAAAGAAAATCATTTATGGATAAGGTTAAAGATTTCTTTAATGAATAGATTGAAAGCGGTGCTTGTAAGGTGAGGGCGCCGCTTTTGCATATATTATATATATGTATATGTTTTTTTCTTGTAAAAATGTGGTTTGCTAAGGTGAAAAGCCCAATATATTGTGTTAAAAATTGAGTCCAAAAATTTTTCAAAAAAACTTGAAAAAAAGTGTTGACAAAGGGGGAGAGATGTGGTATTATAATCGAGCGCCTTA
>CAYQFD010000152.1:0-2829 GCA_964416795.1 uncultured Ruminococcus sp.
CACTTTTTTATTTGTGAGGAAGAAAATGAGTGAAAGTATAAATGAAAGAATTGCAAAATACAGGCGTTTCAGAGGATACTCTCAAAAGGATATGGCAGAGCTCATAGGGGTAAATCTAACCACATATTCACAAAGAGAGCGCAGTGGGAAAGTGACCTGTGATTTTTTAATAAAGGTCGCCTACTTTTTAAATGTAAATATTCTAACCTTGCTTTACGGAACGGATATAGAGCCTTTTACAGATGACGAGGAATTCTCACTTAAATTATCACACACCGAAATAGACCACATAAAGATGCTAAGAAACATTTCAAGGGAAAACAAAAAAGAAATTTTAGAGTTGACATATAATAAATTTAAAAACAGGTAGGAAATCCTACCTGTTTTTAATTTACAATCAGCCATCCTTTAGTTCTTTTACAGTTCTTATCTGGCTGGCAGGCGATTCGATATAACGGAACATATCCTCCAGATTATCGGTTGTGTAGTATAAGTCCTTGCAATTATCACGAATAAAATTCTTGCTGATGGCTTGTTCCATTGCGTAATTTATGTCGTCGTAATAACCCATCAAATTGTATATCGCAATCGGTTTGTTGTGTCTGCAAAGCTGTTTTAAGGTTAAAATCTCAAAAAACTCTTCAAACGTTCCAATGCCTCCGGGAACCACGATGAATGCGTCTGCGTTATCCTCCATAAGTTGCTTGCGCTGTCGCATTGTATCGGGCTGAATGAGCTGGTCACAAAAATCGCATATAGCTTCAACATTTTCTTCGTCAAAGAATTTTGGAATCACGCCTAAAATATATCCGCCGGCAGATTTTACACCTCTTGCAGCGGCACCCATCAGACCGTTACCGCCGCCGCCGAATACAAGCGAATGTCCGCGTTTTGCCAATTCCTGCCCCATTTGCTCTACCAACTCAATAAACTTAGGATCAATGGTTGGGGAAGCGGCACCGTATACACATATTCTCATATTTATTACCTCTTTTTAATATTTATATTTTTCGCACAGCTCACGAATTTGTGATGTGAGTCTTGCATTTTCTTTATTTGTCATAGATCTGCGGCCTTTTACAAGGGACAATAATTTTTCTGTCTCAGAAACAAGCTCGTTGTAAATTATATCAGCACGGGTATTTCCCTTGTAGGTGCGAACACGGTCGATTATCTTGCCTTCGGTATAAATCGTCATTTTTCCTGTGGCTAAGTCGTATTCTGTTCCGCTGTAGGGAGCTTCGGCACGATAACCCTTCTCGGAAAGTAAGTTTTTGAAATCCTCACAGGCATCTTGGTCACCGTGGTTTACAAATATAAGCTCGGGCTTCGCGTTATAACTCTCAATCCAAGAAACCAGACCGCCTTGATCTGCGTGACCGCTGGTACCGTGAAGCGAACAGATTTCGGCATTTACTGTGATTTCCTCTCCAAATAGTGTTACACTTTTTTCGCCGTTTAACAGTTTTCTTCCGAGTGAACCCTCTGCCTGATAGCCAACAAAAAGGATAACGTTGTTTTCTCGCCATAAATTATGCTTAAGATGATGACGAATTCGCCCAGCCTCACACATTCCGCTTGCAGAAATAATAACCTTGGGTTCGTTATTGAAGTTGATTTGTTTAGATTCCTCCGAAGTCAGAGACATTCTGATATCGTCAAACCAGATAGGGTTAACACCTTGTTTAATAAGCTGAAGCGTTTCTTGGTCGAAACACACAGGGTTGCATTGCATAAAGATTGAAGTTGCTTCTGCGGCAAGAGGGCTGTCAACATAAACAGGGAAATGTTCGTGGCCTTTTACAAGTGCGTTTTGCTTGATTTCACGAATTATATATAATATTTCCTGTGTACGACCGACCGCAAATGAAGGGATAACAACGTTTCCGCCGCGGTCCAGAGCGCGTTGGATGTATTCTGCAAGCTCTAAAACAACATTAGAGCGGTCTGTCGCGTGCATACGGTTTCCATAGGTCGATTCTATTACAAGGTAATCGGTTTCTTCGACTGTTTGGGGATCGCAAATAATGCGCTGATTTGTATTGCCTACGTCTCCGCTAAAAACAATTTTCTTGTTAACATCGCCTTCTGTAAGCCAAAGCTCAATGCATGCAGAACCAAGAAGATGCCCGATGTCTGTAAACCTGAGTGCAATTCCCTCGGCGGGATAGATCATCTCACCGTAATTGCACCTACGGAAGAGCGATATTGCGCCAATAGCATCACGCATATCATATACAGGCTCACAGGTATCAAGTCCGGCACGTTCTGCTTTGCGTGAACGCCATTTTGCTTCGGATTCCTGAATATGCGCGGAATCGCGCAGCATAATGTCACACAAATCACAGGTCACATCAATGGCATATATTTTTCCGTTGAAGCCGTCCTTATATAATTTTGGCAGCATACCTGAATGATCGATATGTGCATGGGTTAAAAATACGGCTTCAATCTGATTTGCCGCAACAGGTAATGTGATGTTTTGAAAAACATCCTTGCCTTGTTCCATTCCACAATCTACTAAATAATATTTGCCCGCGACCTCCAAAAGAGTACAGCTTCCTGTCACTTCATGGGCAGCACCGATAAACTGTATTTTCATTCGGTATACCTCCTTAATATCTATTGTGCTACAATTATAATTAGCAACAAGCAAAATTTCAATTTGCAAATTTGTATAATTTTGACATCATCTTATAAATAATTATATGCTTTTTTCTCCTTAATGTCAATAAAACTAACGGAAAATCCTAGAGAACAAACACAAAAGGGGCTGTCTCACTAAGGTTAAAATGAACAGATCAACGAGATCTCTAACACCATCGGCTC
>CAYQFD010000153.1:0-2803 GCA_964416795.1 uncultured Ruminococcus sp.
ATTATTAAAAATTTTGTTTCGCAGGCGCGACAGGTTCGAGTCCTGTCACACTAAAAAACAAGAGGAGGATTGCTCCTCCTCTACATTTAAATTATTCTTCTACCTTTACAACCTCACGGCCGTTGTACTGACCGCAAGCAGTGCAAAGTCTGTGGGGGCGCTTGTATTCACCGCAGTTGGAGCACTTAACCAATGTGGGAGCGGTAAGCTTCCATAAATTATTTCTTCTCTTATCTCTTCTAGCTTTAGAAGTTTTTCTCTTCGGTACTGCCATTCGTGGCACCTCCTTAAAGTGATATATCGTTATTTATTTAAGTAAATCAGCGAGAACTGCAAGGCGTGGATCTATTTCCTTTTCCACACAGTTGCATTTCCCTTGGTTAAGGTTTTTGCCGCATTTATGACAGATACCCTTGCACATTTCAGAGCAAACGTGCTTCATGGGAAGGCTCATAATAACTTCCGAATACAGAAACTCGTCCAAGTCTAGTTTCATATCAGGCACTAAAAGTATCGTATCGCTATCATCCCCCTCAATAGAGGAAGCGAGCGATTTTTGAACCACTACGGTATGCTTTTTGACAGTATCATCACCGCAACGGTCACACGGAGCGTCAAAATCATAAGAAATTTCCGCTTCAAACCTTATAAGACTTGCTTTGTTTTCAATGCTACCTTTAAGTATTACAGGCTTTTTGAGCGGATATGTGCCCATATACTCAACATCGCTTAAATCCAAAGCATAGGACAAAGGTAAAGAAGAATCCTCATTGACAAAAATCTTTTTTAAATCAATAATCATACTTCCACCTCTATCGTAACAAGATATATTATATCTATCCAGCCTTATTTTGTCAAGTTTTTTATTTGCATTTTGTATTTAAAATTTTCTATTCTAAAAAAAGGGCGGATACCCGCCCTTTTAAAATAAATCTTAAATTACTCTTACCTTAATTACACCGTCAATAGCGGCAATTTTCTTTGCTACAGTATCTGTATCCGCAGCCCCTGTATCAAGCATTGTGTAAGCATAATCACCGCGTGATTTATTGAGCATATTCTCAATATTTACACCGTCATTTGCGAAGATACCTGCAATCGCGGTAATCATATTTGGTATATTCTTGTGGATTACACAAATTCTGTGCTCACCGCTTCTGGGCATTGTAACCTCAGGAAGATTAACCGAGTTAACGATATTACCGTTTTCAATATAATCGATAAGCTCTTTGGAAGCCATTGAAGCACAGTTATCCTCAGCTTCGGGAGTAGATGCTCCAAGGTGAGGTATTGCGATTACACCGTCAACATCAAGCACATCGTCAGTCGGGAAATCGGTAACATAAGCTGCAACCTTACCCGACTCAAGAGCCGCCTTAATATCATTGCTGCTTACAAGCTCTGCACGTGAGTAATTGAGAATTCTTACTCCGTCTTTCATTTTTGCAATAGAATCTGTATTTACAAGATTCCTTGTCGAATCTGTGAGCGGAACGTGGATTGTAATATAATCGCACTTAGCGAAAATTTCATTTATATCGTTGATATAAACTGCATTGTGATTTAAGTTCCAAGCAGATTTAACCGACAAATAAGGGTCATAACCGTAAACCTTCATACCAAGGTGGTTAGCCGCATTTGCAACCATAACACCGATAGCGCCAAGACCGATAACACCAAGAGATTTACCCTTGATTTCGGGACCGGTGAAAGCGCCCTTGCCTTTTTCAACAAGCTTGCCTACAGCATCACCCTCACCCTTTAAGGTTTTAGCCCATTCAATACCCGAAATAACACGGCGTGAAGAAATGAGAAGACCTGCAATCACAAGCTCTTTAACTGCATTAGCATTAGCACCGGGTGTATTGAAAACAACTATACCCTGCTCACTGCACTTAGCAATCGGAATATTATTAGTGCCGGCACCTGCTCTTGCGATTGCCTTTAAGCTTTCGGGGAAAACCTCATCGTGCAATGCGGCAGAGCGCACTATTGCACCGTCAGGATTTTCTACCTCATCGCCTATTGTATACTTATCATCAAAAACCTCAAGACCGCTTTTCGAAATCTTGTTATATGTTTTAATCTTAAACATTATGCGTTTTCCTCCTCAAACTTCTTCATAAACTCAACCAGCTTTTCTACACCCTCAATAGGCATTGCATTGTAGATAGAAGCGCGCATACCGCCAACACTTCTATGACCTTTAAGGTTAACAAAGCCTGCTTTTTTAGACTCCGCAACAAATTTTGCGTCAAGCTCATCACTACCTGTGATAAACGGCACATTCATAAGAGAACGGTCCTCAGGAACAACTGTACCCTTGAAAAGCTTGGAATTATCAAGGAAATCATAAAGAATTTTAGCCTTTTTCTCATTAAGCTCCTTCATTTTTTCGAGTCCGCCCATTTTCTTAATCCACTTGAATGTAAGACCTGCAATATAAATTGTATAGCAAGGCGGTGTATTGAACATAGAGCCATTTTCAGCGTGGGTTACATAGTTAAGCATTGTAGGAGTAATATCCATAGCATTACCGAGTAAATCCTTGCGGATAATAACGATAGTAACACCTGCGGGAGCAACGTTTTTCTGAGCACCTGCATAAAGCATACCGAACCTTGAAACATCAATCGGCTCAGATAAAATGCAGCTTGAAATATCAGCAATAAGCGGAACATCGCCCGTTTCGGGCAAGGTATTGTACTTTGTACCGTAAATAGTGTTGTTCATACAAATGTGAACAAAGTCTGCATCCTTATCGAAATCAGCAGCAGTGGTCTTAGGAATATAAGAGAAGGTC
>CAYQFD010000154.1:0-2699 GCA_964416795.1 uncultured Ruminococcus sp.
GTAAAGAAAAGGTAAACCAGCGGGATATTGCGAAAGAGACCGGAATGTCTCTGGGTTCTGTCAGTCGCACCTTGTCCGCCCTGACAGAATCGGGCTATATTAACGGCTATACTGTTACTGAGACGGGTTTTGCGGCTTTGGAGCCATATCGTGTAAAGCGAGCTATTTTTATCGCCGCCGGCTTTGGTTCCCGTCTTGTTCCCATTACATTTAATACACCTAAGCCGCTGATCCGTGTCCATGGCAAGCGAATTATCGACACCTTGATTGATGCTTGTTTGGAGGCGGAATTGATGAGATCTACATTGTCCGTGGCTATTTGTCTGAACAATTTGATCAGCTTCTTTATAAGTACCCAATGATCAAGTTTCTGGAAAATCCGGTATACAATGAGGCAAACAATATCTCTAGCGCATTGATTGCAAGATATATGCTTTCCAATGCTTATGTCTTTGAGGCAGATCTGCTGATCAGCAATCCTAAAATTATTAAAAAATATCATTATACCTCTGACTTTTTGGCAATCAAAAAAGATCGCACTGATGACTGGTGCTTTGAGGTTAAAAATGGCGTGATTGTCGAGCAAAAAGTTGGAGGTCTGGACTGTTGGCAAATGGTCGGTATTTCCTATTGGAACGAAACGGACGGACACAAGCTTTCCCAAGATATTGCAGATGTATATGCAACACCCGGCGGCAAAGAACGATATTGGGATCAGGTCCCTCTTATGTACTGCAAGAAGAATTATGCAGTTGAGGTCATTGAATGTTTTGATAAGGATATCGTAGAAATCGATACATTCCGTGAGTTGAAAGCAATAGATAAAACTTATGATGTGTAACATACAGTGAGGAGCATTACTGAAATGAATAAAAATGAAATGTTAGAAAGCACTACCGGTTTAAAACGCCGACTTTCGCCTATGAATGTTTGGGCAATCGCCTTTGGTTGCGTAATTGGTTGGGGTTCCTTTATTAACCCCGGTAAAAAATTCCTGCCAAATTCCGGTGTGGCTGGTACTGCTATCGCTATGATACTTGGCGCTATAGTTATGATCATTATTGCAATGAGCTATGCGTATATGGTTCCCAAGTACCCGAAGGCTGGCGGTGAATTTACATTTGCTCAGGCATGTTTTGGTGAGAAAGCCGCTTATATTTGCGGTTGGTTTTTGGTTGCTGCATATTTAACAAATGTTCCAATGAACAGTACGGCGATCGGGCTAATCGTGGATGGACTGGACGGCGGATTAGATTTGTTGAAATTTGGTTTTCATTATTCTATTGCCGGATTTGATATATATATGGGCGAGATGCTTCTTGCTGGGGCAATTCTGATTTTGTTCGGATATTTGAATATTCTTGGTGTGCAAAAGGCTGGATTTGTTCAAACAATTCTTGCTGTCTTGCTAGTTGTTAGTGTGGTAACACTGACAATTTCCGGAATTATAAGTGCAAAAGCCAGTGGTTTGAATCTTGAGCCAATATGGGGTTTTGATAAGGCTGCTGCAATAGCTGACGGTGCAACCTCTGCCAGCGCTAAGGAATTCGCCCATGTGGGAACTAACGGTATAATATCTGCGATTTTGGCTACCTTCGCAATTGCACCTTGGGCATATGTTGGGTTTGACGCAATCCCCCAAGCAGCAGAAGAGTTCAATTTTTCTTTCAAAAAAGTAAGTATGATTATGATGGTTGCAATTGTATTTGGTTGCTATGTGTATATATCCAATAATACTGTAGCCGCACTTGCGTTAGAAAATTGGCCGGAACGTGTTATGGCTGGTGAGTGGGTGTTATTAGTAGCAGCGGAAGAAATGCTGGGCAACTTTGGTAAAATATTGATTGGTGTCGGTGTTTCCTGCGCAGTTCTTTCCGGTATCATGGGATTTTATTTAGCCGCTTCCCGTCTGATGTTCTCTATGAGTCGAGATGGTTACTTACCTAAGTGGTTTGGTTCGGTAGATCAAAAGCATGGCACACCTAAGAATGCAATGATTTTCTGTATTCTGATTTCTCTGTCCGGTCCTGTTTTGGGCCGTGAGGCTCTGGGTTGGTTTGTTGATATGTGCGCAATAGGTGCTTCTATCGGCTACTTCTTCACCTGTGGTTCTACATTGGTTACAATTAAAAGAGACGGCGACGGAACACCTTTCTTAAAGGCTATGGCAATTATCGGCGTATGTTTCTCGTTGGCATTTGTTGTTTTGCAGTTAATTCCTATTCCGGGTTTGTCAGGTGTCCACTTTGGTCGTGAATCCTATATGTTGCTTATCGTGTGGATTGTGCTTGGCTTGTTGTTTTATATTAAGCAGAGAAAGTTTTTTCACAACTGACGAGTTTAAAATAACATAAAAAGGCTTGGCTTTGAAATAAATTTGCAAAAGATTTATTTACTACAGGCACAGAAAAAACGCCTGTTGCAAAACATATAGCAGATAGAGTACTAACTTTGCCGCTTTATGCTGATTTAAGTTTTGACGTATTGATAGAATATGTGATATTATTATTTTATAAAAAACAGAGCGGTCTGCCTCGCAATGATGTGAGACAGACCGCTTTTAATGGCAATATTCCACATAATAACTCCGCACCATTAAATAGTGAAAACGAGTTTTTTACACGCGAGGCGTGGCAAGGTTCTCGGCACCCATTCAAAATCTTTGATTTTGCAAATGGGTGAGGTTCTTATATATGAAA
>CAYQFD010000155.1:0-2682 GCA_964416795.1 uncultured Ruminococcus sp.
AAAAATTCGCAAGGCTCAGGGCGTTTATGGCACGCATTGCCGCAACGGCATTTCTCTCAATGCAAGGAATTTGAACAAGACCGCAAACAGGGTCGCAGGTAAGCCCCAAATGATGCTCCATTGCTACCTCGGCAGCATATTCAATTTGGTCAATTCCCATTTCAAAAAGTTCGCATAAAGCGGCGGCAGCCATACTGCATGCCGTTCCAACTTCGGCTTGACAACCACACTCAGCGCCGCTGATTGAGGCATTGGTAGCAACAATGTTTCCGATGAGACCTGCAACTGCAAGAGCGCGTATAATATCTTCATCTGTGAAACGATTATTATCTTGCATATATTTTAAAACAGCAGGTAATACCCCACAGGAACCACAGGTTGGTGCTGTAACGATAATTCCACAGTCGGCATTTTGCTCACTAACTGCGAATGCATAAGAGCAAACTAATCGGTTTTCTCTGGTTTGAGGACTTTCATCAATGTGTTTTTGATTATACAGAAATTGAGCTTTTCTTTCTACGGAAAGACCGCTTGGTAGTATACCGGTATTACTTAATCCTTCATTAATTGCGTTTTGCATTGTTTTCCAAACGGTAAGCAAAAAGGATTTAATATCATCGTTTTCGTGTTCAAAAACATAATCAGAAAGGCGAATGTTTTTTGACTTACAATATTCTGCAATTTCGCTAAAATTCTTTTCTTTATATATTTCAGGGGGAGTAAATGTTTCATTTCCATCTTCGCGAATTTCACCGCCGCCAATGCTGTAATAACGTTTTTTTCCAAGTTCAACATTATTTTTATATGCAATAAAATCAATGGTATTCGGATGCTTAAGGCCTTCGGTTTTAGTATCAAAAATAATTTCTGTATTTACAGCTTTTAAAGTTTCGGATATAGCTCTATCCGTTCCATGTCCTTTGCCCGTTTTTGCAAGAGAACCATAAAGTATAACTTTAAAGGAATCTGCTTCTGGGAATGCTTGAGAAAAATTTAAAGCCGCAAAAGACGGTCCCATTGTGTGAGAACTAGAGGGTCCATATCCAATTTTAAATAATTTTTGAATTGATTTCATAATTTGAATTCAACCCCTTTTTGTTTTCAAATATTATACCACACCGCTGTTTTAATGTAAATATTTTCTGAAAATTCAGTCGGTATTTTATAGCAGGTTTCCTTGATCATCGAAAGGTAATGAGTAGGGTGTTGTCAGCACCTGCATATTTTCTTTCAACTCCGGAATCATTGCTTCGGAAATCTCAAATTCTGAGAGTGCCAGGGTGTTTTGAATACGAATAATTCGGGGTTTTTTATCATCTATACGATTGCAGGTGCGCAAGCACAGTTGGATGGCAGCGCGGTCGCTGGACATGATCATGGGGATTTTGGAAAATCCCAGAGAGGTGGAAGTGATGGAATTGGGATAGATCATATCTAAATCCAACTGGTCAAACAGTCTGCGTGTGATGGCATCTGCGGCGCCCATTCCATAGCCGTTGCCGTGGGTCTGGGGAGTCAGGGACAAAATACACCGCCGCCGAGCATTGATGCCGCCGGTCATACCGGGTGTGGCAAACACACCGGTAATATTGGGGTCCATACCGCAGCCGCTGATGTTTTTGCCAATCTCATCTATCACCAGAACATCGCAATCCGTAAAGCCCAGAGAGGGCATCAGCTTCGCGGCTTCTTGTAAAAGCACCGGTTCACGATCTATGATTTCCGCAGGGGTCAGGGCATGGAGCTGCGCAGTTTGGTCGAAAGCATTTTCCAAAATGCCCAAGCCAAAAGCAATGGGTGCCTGCTTAAGAATTGCCTTGCCAAAGAGCGGAACCATATGGTGCATCCGAGGGAAACCCTCAGCATGACAGGTTTCAGCGCCCTTTTGCTTGGCAAGCCCGATGGCCATCATCTTCATAAGACCGCTTTCGTAAGTGCCCCGAAAGGATGTGTGGGGCTTGATGCGGTTGATGAGAATGATCGCATCGGCAGCAGCGGCATGGTGGTCGATGTGAACGGGTCGACCGTCCTCGGTAGTGCCAATCTGTGTGGTTTGCATACTGCTGCGGATGGGACAGCCGATGGTTTCCTCTGTGATCCCAAAGGAATGCAATACCTCCAGTTGTCCCTGATCTGTGGCGCCACCGTGGGATCCCATTGCGGGAATTGCAAAAGGTATAGCCCCTCGTTCCCGGCAGAATTCTACCACTGATCGGGTAATGGCAACGATGTTGTCGATTCCCCGACTTCCGCAGGTGATGCATACGGACATGCCCGGCTGGATAGTGTGGGCAATTTGGGGACGATTCAGCTCTCGGTATACGACATCCCGTATTTGCGCAGGGGTAATGTGGTTAGATGGAAACTGCTGCCGTATCCGAACAAATTTGGGTAATTCTACCCCTTCGAGTAACTTATCTACAATGGTAGCCATATAAAACTCCTTATATTAAGATTAATAACCGGTGCAATCGAGCGGTTACGAACAAAAAGCCTTTTGCGCTAATATTATTGATAATACCATACTGGTGCGTTAATGTAAAGATTTTTCGAAATGCTGTGTCCTATATTGACAGCAGCAGAAGGGTTCGTCCTCGGCGTTGCCGCTAATATGTTCAAAATAGCAGGACCCGTCATAGTCTATGGAGTAGTGGCTTCGGTGATTTATGGGGTTATTTATTG
>CAYQFD010000156.1:0-2681 GCA_964416795.1 uncultured Ruminococcus sp.
ATATGTATTATCTTAAACTGCATCACTTGGTTGACGATAAGATTCACGCACGTTCAACAGGTCCCTATTCACTTGTAACGCAGCAGCCTCTTGGCGGTAAAGCACAATTCGGCGGTCAGCGTTTCGGTGAGATGGAAGTTTGGGCACTTGAAGCATACGGTGCGGCTTACACCTTGCAGGAAATCCTCACTGTCAAGTCTGACGATGTTGTGGGACGTGTAAAGACCTATGAATCTATCGTTAAGGGTCAGAATATTCCGAAGCCCGGTGTTCCTGAATCGTTCAAGGTTCTTATTAAAGAGCTTCAGTCATTGGGACTGGACATTAAGGTGCTTGACGAAATGAATGAGGAGATCGACCTTGAGCAGTCGTTCGATGAGGATGATATCGGTCTCGGTATGCCTGTTATACCCGAAAATGATGATACAAATTTTGAAAGTGACGTTGTTGCCGATAATCTTGACGGTTTCAGCCTTGAAGATGAAAACGGCGAAGCAATAACTGCTGATGACAGCGATTACAACGAATACGATGAGTAACGGAGGGCAATTATGGCAGAAATTGAATTTGAATCAATAAGAATTGGACTTGCGTCTCCCGAACAGATTAGAAGTTGGTCCCACGGCGAAGTAACAAAGCCGGAAACAATTAACTACAGAACCTTAAAGCCTGAGCAGGGCGGTCTTTTCTGCGAACGCATTTTCGGACCTCAGAAGGACTGGGAATGTCATTGCGGAAAGTATAAGAGAATCCGTTATAAAGGTAAGGTCTGCGAGCGTTGCGGTGTTGAAGTAACACGCGCAAAGGTTCGCCGTGAGCGTATGGGTACAATCGAGCTTGCCGCCCCGGTTTCACACATCTGGTATTTCAAGACTATTCCGTCAAGAATGGGCTTAGTGCTTGATGTTACACCTAAGGCACTCGAACAGGTTCTATATTTCTCACAGTATATTGTTACCGACCCCGGTAACACACCTCTTGAGAAAAAGCAGCTCCTTAATGAAAAGCAGTATCGCGATATGCGCGAAAAATATGAGGACGATTTTGAAGCAGGTATGGGTGCAGAGGCAATCAAGAAGCTTCTCTGCGAAATTGACCTGGAAAAGACCTGCGCAGAGCTTCGTGAGGAGCTTGAGGATGCATCAGGTCAAAGACGTATCCGTATTCTTAAAAGACTTGAGGTTTTAGAGGCTTTCAAGGCTTCGGGCAACCGTCCCGAATGGATGATTCTTGATGTTATCCCCGTAATTCCTCCTGATCTGCGTCCTATGGTTCAGCTTGATGGCGGAAGATTTGCAACAAGTGACCTTAATGATCTTTACAGACGTGTTATTAACCGTAATAACCGTCTTAAAAGACTTTTAGAGCTTCGCGCTCCTGACATTATCGTTCGTAACGAAAAGAGAATGCTTCAGGAAGCGGTTGACGCTCTTATTGATAACGGCAGACGCGGTAAGCCTGTTACGGGTCCTAACAACCGTGCTCTTAAATCCCTTTCTGATATGCTTAAGGGTAAGCAGGGCCGTTTCCGTCAGAACCTTCTCGGTAAACGTGTTGACTACTCAGGCCGTTCAGTTATCGTTGTAGGCCCTGAGCTTAAGATGTATCAGTGCGGTTTGCCTAAGGAAATGGCACTCGAGCTCTTCAAGCCCTTTGTTATGAAGCGTCTTGTTGAAACTAAGGCTGTTGTAAACATTAAAACTGCACGTAAGATGGTAGAACGTGCTTCAACAGAAATTTGGGATGCTCTTGAAATGGTTATTAAAGAACACCCTGTTCTTCTTAACCGTGCTCCTACACTTCACCGTTTAGGTATTCAGGCATTCGAGCCTGTACTTGTTGAGGGTAAAGCACTTAAGCTTCATCCGCTTGTTTGTACAGCTTATAACGCCGACTTTGACGGAGACCAGATGGCTGTTCACGTACCCCTTTCAGCAGAGGCTCAGGCAGAAGCAAGATTCCTTATGCTTGCTGCTAACAATCTGCTTAAGCCCTCTGACGGTAAGCCTGTTGCAGTTCCTACTCAGGATATGGTGCTTGGCTCTTACTATTTGACTCTTGTTAAATCGGAAGAAATAGGTGCAAACAAGGTATTCCGTGACAAGAATGAAGCTATTATGGCATATAGCGACGGTGTTGTAGGACTTCACGCTCCTATCCGTGTTCGTATGTCTGATGAAAACGGTGACTCCAAGCTTGTTTGGTGCACAGTCGGTTTTATCATTTTCAACGAGGCTATTCCTCAGGATTTAGGTTTTGTTGACCGCAGTAATCCCGAACACAAATTCGACCTTGAATGGTGCTTCAAGCTTCGTGACGAAAGCAAAAACCTTGTTGAGAGTAATGATGACATTATTCAGAATAAGGTTGGTAAAAAGCAGCTTGGTAAAATTATCGACCGTTGTATTACAATGCACGGTACAAGCGATTCTGCAATAGTGCTTGATAATATTAAGGCAACAGGCTTTAAGTATTCTACTAAGGGTGCTGTTACTGTTGCAGTTATAGATGCTGTTATTCCTCCTGCGAAGAAAGAAATATTAGCAGAAGCAGAAAAGCAGATTGATAACGTATCCCGTGACTATCGCAGAGGTCTTATTAATAATGACGAGCGTAGCCGTCACGTAATCGAAATCTGGAACAAGGCTACAGAAGATGTTGCCGATGCTCTTAAGGGCAAC
>CAYQFD010000157.1:0-2640 GCA_964416795.1 uncultured Ruminococcus sp.
GTTTGCCGAGAGTGTTAAGAACTCACAAATTATATTTGTCCCCGGCGGTTTCTCGGGCGGTGACGAGCCTGACGGAAGCGGTAAATTTATCACTGCTTTCTTCCGCAATGCTGCTATTAAGGAGCAGGTTACTGAATTACTCGAAAAACGTGACGGTCTTATGTGCGGTATCTGTAACGGCTTCCAAGCACTTATTAAATTAGGTCTTGTGCCATACGGCAAAATTATCGACACCGATGAAAACTGTCCTACTTTGACATTCAACACAATCGCACGTCACCAGTCAAGAATTGTTAGAACACGTATTGCCTCTAACAAATCACCTTGGCTCAAAAACACTAATGTTGGTGACATTTATAATGTACCGATTTCTCACGGTGAAGGCAGATTCTTGGCAAGTGAAGAGCTTATTCGCGAATTAGCTAAAAACGGACAGATTGCCACACAGTATGTTGACTTAAACGGTAACGCAACCAGTGATGTGCATTTTAATCCCAACGATTCTATGTATGCAATTGAAGGTATCACTTCACCCGACGGCCGCGTATTCGGTAAAATGGGACACAGTGAGCGCTGGGGTGAAGGTCTTTATAAGAATGTACATGGTGACTATGATATCAAGATGTTTAAATCTGCAGTAGAATATTTTAAATAAGAGGTGCTAAAAATGGCTTATTTATCAGATATTGAAATCGCTCAACAATGCGAAATGAAACCTATTACCGAAATTGCAAAGGTGGCTGGTATTGACGACAAATATCTTGAGCAATACGGAAAATACAAAGCAAAGGTTGACCTTTCTATAGTCCGAGAAAACACACGAGAAAACGGTAAGCTTATTCTTGTTACAGCAATTACCCCAACACCTGCGGGCGAAGGAAAAACCACTACTACAATCGGTCTTGCTGACGGTATGAAAAGAATCGGCAAAAATGTTTGTGTAGCATTAAGAGAGCCTTCACTTGGACCTGTATTTGGTATCAAAGGCGGTGCTGCAGGCGGTGGTTATGCACAGGTAGTGCCAATGGAAGATATAAATCTTCATTTCACAGGCGATTTCCACGCAATTGGCGCTGCCAACAATCTGCTTGCTGCCATGCTTGATAACCATATTCATCAGGGTAATTCACTTGGTATTGATGTGCGTCGTATCACTTGGAAACGTTGTGTTGATATGAACGACAGACAACTTCGCTTTGTGACCGACGGTCTTGGCGGTAGAGTCAATGGTGTTCCGCGTGAGGACGGATTCGATATAACTGTTGCAAGCGAAATTATGGCGGTTCTCTGTCTTTCTTCTGATATCGCTGACCTGAAAGACAGACTTTCAAGAATAATTGTTGGATACAATTACAATGACGAGCCTGTTACTGCAGGTCAATTAAACGCTCAAGGTGCTATGGCTGCACTTCTTAAGGATGCTATCAAACCTAATCTTGTGCAGACTCTTGAAGGTACTCCTGCTCTCGTTCACGGCGGTCCTTTCGCTAATATTGCTCATGGCTGTAACTCAGTAACAGCCACAAAATTAGCTTTAAAGCTTGGTGATTATGCAATTACCGAAGCAGGCTTCGGCGCTGACCTCGGCGCTGAAAAATTCCTTGATATTAAGTGCAGAATGGCAGGTCTTACCCCCTCGGCAGTTGTTATGGTTGCAACTGTTCGCGCTCTTAAAATGCACGGTGGTCTTGATAAAAAGGCTTTGGGCGAAGAAAACCTAACAGCACTTGAAGAAGGTATTCCTAACCTTCTCAGACACGTTTCAAATATTAAGAATGTTTACAAGCTGCCCTGTGTTGTAGCAGTTAACCGCTTCCCCACTGATACTGACAATGAAATCGACTTTATCATTCAGAAATGTAAAGAGCTTGGTGTTAATGTTGTGCTTTCTAATGTTTGGGCTAAGGGTGGTAAAGGCGGCGAAGATTTAGCACGCGAGGTTGTTCGTCTTTGCGAAGAAGAAAAGGGCGATTTTACATTCAGCTACAGCCTTGAAGGCAGTATTGAGGATAAAATTTCTGCTATTGTTAGAAATGTTTACGGCGGCGACGGTGTAATTCTTACTCCAAACGCTAAAAAACAGGCAGACAAGCTCACAGAAATGGGACTAGGCAATTTACCTATATGTATGGCAAAAACGCAGTACAGCTTTTCTGACGATGCCACAAAGCTAGGCGCTCCTACAGGCTTCACAGTAACCGTAAGAAATATTAAGGTTTCTGCCGGTGCTGGCTTTATTGTTGCGCTTACAGGCGATATTATGACCATGCCAGGACTTCCTAAGGTTCCCGCTGCAGAAAGAATTGATATTAATAATGACGGAAAAATAACCGGATTATTCTAATTGAGATAATTTGTTTTTTAAAACTCAAAAAGAAATACTACTCGGTATTTGCGACTATATTCATCAACTAACTTTATTTGAAGTAATATAACTTTCACAACAGAACAACGCAAAGCATTAAGCCTTGCGTTGTTCTGTTGCTATATGTAAAAAAAGAGGAACAAACCCTTAGCCGAGGTGCGATAACGAAGTATTTATGTAAGGTGGCAGTACAGCGAAAGCTGTGCCGCCGCTTTGCGTTATCAAACTGTTTTCTTCAAAAAAATCACTATCGTACTTTGCGGTCGCATCGTTAA
>CAYQFD010000158.1:0-2611 GCA_964416795.1 uncultured Ruminococcus sp.
TTATACTTCGCACAAAACAAAAAAGCAAGGCAAAGCCTTGTGGGACTGACGGTTTAGATGCTAACCTTTTTGGCATAGGTTTGTGCCAAATTACTTTGCTTTGTTTTGTTGTAAGCACTAATTAGAATGCTTGCACTTTCATTAAAATCTGCAGGAATTTCAAACACAACAAACGACTCGTACCCATATTTTAACAGAGTTCTGCAAACCTCATCCACATCAACTGCACCATTTTCAACAGTCAACGGCATATGCATTTTTTTATCTGCATACTGACTCATATGGACATTAAGAATAGGAAGTTTTAATTTTTCTAATTGCGGTGAAAAAATTTGATGTGATGCAAAATGAGCAAAATCAATGGTTACACCAAAATAAGGATTATCTTTCCCAAATTTAGCAAAACGATTTAAATCATCAATAGTATATACTAATTCAAATGGTCTCTTTTCCATATTTTCAATTGCAACATAAACTTTTTTCTGTTTTGCATATTCAGCTATGTATCCTACTGTTTCAAGAAGAAACTCCCATTTTTCTTCTTTATTTTCACCCTTTTGGGAAAGTCTACCCGGATGGAAAGTTACAACTCCCAGATTATGCCTTGCGGCTATATCAATTGAATGTTTTAGTTGGGCAACAGAAAGTTCTTGATTTTCCAAATTGGTGTCTGTTATGTTATTTGCACCATAATGAGAATGAATGTTAATTTTTATACCTTTTGAAAGAGCATATTCAATAATTCTATCCTGACCTTCATCAGTTTTTGGGAGAAGAAGCATCTGCACTTCGATGCATTTTTGCCCGATAGAAGCGATATAATCTATACAATCCATCAAATCTTGTTCCGTGCAGTTGTTCAGCACATTTTTTGTCTTCATTGCCAATTTTAAAGTCATAACCATTTTTAAACTCATAGCTTTTCTGCATCTCCTTTATATGTTGTCAAATTAACATGAAGCCATCTAACGCACCGAAGGTGCACTTCATGAGCCGCAAGGCTCGATTCATGAAGTCATAGATTTCTGTTGGGTACCCGAGAACCTTGTTGTTTTCACAAAAGGACCTACTATTTCTCAGCCAATTTTTTCACTGATTTTCATCAAACACTTTTCCTTAGAACCTGCAGGAATGTCAAATTTTCCTGCCCGATATGTAAATATCAAAAGCTTTCCGTTAATAACCGAGCTTACCTGATTTGCAAGAACTTGCAGATCAGGTTCTGCAACGGTGATCAGCACACCCAATGTAAAGCATACTGACAACAGTAATCCTAATGATTTTTGTTGTGAAAGACCTGAGCCGACTTGAACACCCATTGGTGTCATAGCAATATCAGCACCAAGATTGAAAAAACCGATGCCTAAAACGAGCATTATTGCGCCTATTGTAAAGGATATCATTTCATATTTATTAAAAGAAAATCCCGGAAGCAGTGCCAACAGATACACCAATAAGGTGATCGGTAAAGCAGAAACCAATGCTTCGCAAATCTTCACACACAATTTTTTAATTTTCTCGCCCGCCTATAATCATAATATTAACACATTAAAATTTATCTATATAATTATACGCATTATAGCATAATTCTACCAGCTAAACAAGAAAAAATTGTTCCCGATTTCAAAATTAACAGTTAGGTAACAAATATTTCTTGCCTTACGACTTGAGAATTATTTTGTTCCCTTTTTCCGCCACTGGTGTACTATACTCCAAATTAAAGCATTTACTATCAAAAATATCAAGCCACAGGCAAATAACAAAATTATCGTTCCAACAACCAAAGGTAATAGCGGCGTTTTTTCAACAACTGTTATAAATACACAAAATGGTAGAAGTATAGAAATAAATGCAAGCGTATGAACTATGTTATCTCTTGATTTAAATATGTTTATAAAATTTCTCCAAAAAGAAAGAATTTTTATCACATCAGTTTTATGATATAAATTTTTATAACGCATTATGCAGATTATTCCAAAATCAAGAGCAAGTGCTAAAATAGCAATTATAAATGTATTGACTAATTCTGAAAACATATCTCTAAATATCAAATGCCAAGCATATCCAATAATAAACACTGATAAAAAGTAATTAATTAGAAAACCCATCGTGAATAATAATTTTTTAAAATAGAGTTTAATCATTAATCTCACCACCTATGTGTATTATATGCTTGTGTTAAGTTAGGAACAAATCTACACCTCGGCTCCCTCTGACGAGGGAGCTGTCAGCGAAGTTGACTGAGGGAGAGATTTTTTCACAGCTAAATCTATATATTCGCATACACCGCTGAAATTACGGTCAATATCTAAATTACAGATTCTTAATACTGTTAAATTCATATCCTCTAACTCTTTTGTACGAACTTTATCGTTTTCTGTTTGTTCGACGGTATAATGTCCACCACCGTCAAGTTCAACTATAAGTCTTGCTTTTGCACAGTAGAAATCTGCTATGTAATTTCCGATTGCTTTTTGTCTTTGAAACCGTATAGGATAATTTCGTAAAAACTCATACCAAAGCTTTCGTTCCCATGGTGTCATATTTTTTCTTAAGGTTTTTGCAAGAGGGATATTAGATTTATTATACTCTTTCATTTTCTCTCCCTCCG
>CAYQFD010000159.1:0-2546 GCA_964416795.1 uncultured Ruminococcus sp.
CCCCTTTCTTAAAATTTAATAATTAGTGACAACCGCCGCAGGTCGAGCAACTGCCTGTGCAAGCAACGGTGTCACAGGTTTCGGGGTCTTCCCCATCCAAGCATTTTGAAATAACTGTATTAATTTCTCCTACCATCTGGTCAAGCTCTGCTTTAGCAGTGTTGTACTCAATCATAGCGGGAGATGCCATAATTTTACTGTAAACATCACGAAGCTTAGTATTAAGCTCATCAACCTTGGTCTGTTCCTTTTCTTCGCCGCTCAACTGCTTATCAAGCTCCATACGGATAATGTTAAACTCACCTATCATAGCTTGAAGTTCCTCATTGTTATCATTCTCAAGTCTAGCCTTTGCATAGCGAATGAAACGCTCGTCCTTTTGAATAGCTTTTCCTAATTCTCTAACTTGTGCAATTACGTCCATTTTAAATACCTCTTTAAATTTAATTTATTATTGTGCCTATATAGGCATTACTATACGATTCTATCTTTACATTAACAAATTTTCCAAGCATACTTTTTGGGGCTTTAAATTCAATAGAAATTGTACCGTCGGTATGACCTGACATAAAGCCCTCTTTGGCACCCTCGCCGTCACAAAGTACACGGTAGGTTTTGCCGATATGCTTCTCGATATTCTTTTCTGCAATTTGCTCCTGAAGTCTTAAAAGCTCATCAAACCATTTACCCTTTTCCTCACGCGATATAGGATCCGGCATAATCGACGCGGGAGTATTATTACGCGGAGAATAAATGAAAGTGAAAAGTGAAGAAAACTCAACCTCTTTTACAAGACTAAGCGTCTGTTTAAAATCCTCATACGTTTCACCTGGGAAGCCCACAATAATGTCACTTGTAAGTGAAACATCGGGTATTCTTTCCTTTGCATTCCTTATAAGCTCTAGGTAGCTTTCCCTGTCATAATAACGGTTCATAAGCTTTAAAATCCTACTGCTTCCGCTTTGGAACGGCAAATGCAAATGTCTGCTTATTTTTTTGCATTCCTTTATTGTGTCAAGAAGCTCAGTGGTGCAATCCTTAGGGTGTGAAGTCATAAACCTTATGCGAAAATCGCCCTCAATGTCATTAATCATTCTTAGCAGTTTCGCAAAATTGATACCGTGACTTGCATCTTTACCGTAGGAATTCACGTTTTGACCTAAGAGAGTAATGTCTTTATAGCCCTTTTCTATCATTTCGCGTGCTTCCGCCAATATTTTTTCAGGCTCACGTGAACGCTCACGGCCTCTCACATAAGGCACTATGCAATAAGTACAGAAATTATTACATCCGTACATTATAGGAAGCCAGCCTTTAAACTCTCCGTCACGGTTAACTGGAATTTCCTCAACTATAGGCGCATTATCAAGGCTTCTTTCAAAAATACGCTTTGAGCCATTCATTCTGTTATATATAAACTCAGGCAGCTTATGGAAAACCTGTGTACCGAAAACAATATCAATATACGGATAGCTTTTCTTAATCTTTTCAGCCACCGTTTCCTGCTGTGCCATACAACCGCAAACCGCGCTTATAAGCTTTGGATTATCTTTTTTAAGTTGTTTAACCTTACCAATATTTCCGTAAACCCTGTCCTCAGCATGACCGCGAACAGCACAGGTATTAAAAATTATAAAATCGGCTTCTTCCCATACCTCAGTCTGAGAATAGCCCATCATTGACAGCATTCCCTTTAGCTTTTCGGAATCACTCACATTTTGCTGACAACCAAAAGTCACAACACACGCTTTTGGTGAATAACCGTAATATTCGTTTATCTTATTTGCAACACGTGAAGCATAGACCTTTTGTTCAGTAAATGCCGACTCATTGCTTAAGGCTTTAGACAAGACAAATTTCTCCTTATAATATAATCAATTAATTTTATCATAATATAAATCTATTTGCAAGGTTTTTTAATTAGAAAAATTTGATTCTTCCCCTACAAACCACATTAAATATCGATTGACAAATTTATGCAATAGATATATAATATATAAGTTAAATATTATCTATTAAGGATGTATAATTATGAAATGGACTTCACTTAACGATTTAAGAGAAAAGTATCTTGCTTTTTTTGAGTCTAAGGACCATTTGCGTTTGGGCAGTTTTTCACTTGTTCCCCAGGGCGACAAATCTCTCTTACTCATAAATTCAGGTATGGCTCCTATGAAAAAGTATTTCACAGGCGAAGTAACACCCCCAAAAACAAGAGTTACAACCTGTCAAAAATGTATCCGCACACCCGACCTTGAAAGAGTAGGCATTACTGCCCGTCACGGTACATTTTTTGAAATGCTTGGAAACTTCTCTTTCGGTGATTATTTTAAAAACGAAGCAATCCAGTGGGCTTGGGAATTTTTGACCGAAACCTTGGAAATCCCCGAAGAACTCCTTTGGCCCTCTGTTTATGAAGAAGACGACGAAGCTTATGCTTTATGGCGTGATGTAATCGGCGTACCCGAGGAAAGAATTGTAAGAATGGGTAAAGAGGATAATTTCTGGGAGCACGGAACTGGTCCTTGCGGTCCTTGCAGTGAAAT
>CAYQFD010000160.1:0-2538 GCA_964416795.1 uncultured Ruminococcus sp.
AATGCGGCAGGCGTTTTAACAAGAAAAGAAATTGATAAGCTTACAGAGGAAGCAAAGGGTATCGGCGCTAAGGGTCTTGCCTTTATACGCTGGAGTGAAGATATTCCCACCTGCTCTTTTGCTAAGTTTATGACCGAAGAGGAAATGGCTGCAATTTATGAGCGCACAGGTGCCGAAAAGGGCGACGTTGTGCTTATAGTTGCGGACAGGAAGAATACTGCACTTTCGGTTTTGGGCGCTTTGCGTTTGACTGTTGCTAAAAAGCTTGATATTATCCCAGATAAATTCAATTTCCTATGGATAACAGAGTTCCCGTTCTTCGAATATAATGAGGAAACAGGAAACTTTGATGCAATGCATCATCCCTTTACCTCACCGCTTGATGAATGTGTAGAATATCTCGAAACCGCACCCGAAAAGGTGTTTGCTAAGGCTTATGACCTAGTGCTTAACGGCGTTGAGCTTTCGAGTGGCTCTATCAGGATTACAGACCCTGCTTTACAGGGTAAAATGTTTAAGGCCTTAGGTCTTACTGACGAGGAAGCACATGAAAAATTCGGCTTCCTTACAGATGCTTTCAAGTACGGTGCACCGCCTCACGGGGGAATGGCTATCGGTCTTGACAGACTCGTAATGCTTATGTGCAAGAGGGATACCTTGCGTGATGTAATCGCTTTCCCCAAGATTTCAAATTCCAGCGAGCTTATGTCGGGAGCACCTGCCGAGGTTGACATAGAACAGCTTACTGACCTTTCTATTGCGGTATTGAAAGAAAAATCTTGACAATTAAAAAGTTTAGTTGTATCATTGTTTGGTAAAATGTTGAGAAGGACAGTAGCTTTTCAGGCCACTTTCAAGAGAATGCAGGTCATCGGCTGTAAGCCTGCTAAAGTAAAGAAAAGCGAAAACCACCTTTGAGTGCTGTGGGTAGCAACACAGACGTAAGCCTGCGTTAAAGGTGTAAAAGAGTTCGGTTTAAACCGAAAATACGGGTGGAACCGCGGAGATTTTAATACTTCGTCCCGAAAGACTGTTTGGTCTTTCAGGGCGAAGTTTATTTTTTTGGAGGAAGAGTTATGATTAAGATTACTTTAAAAGGCGATGTTGTAAAGGAATTCGAGTCTGGTATTACTGCGTATGAAGTAGCAAAAGAAATCAGTATGGGACTTGCAAAGAGTGCCTGTGCAGTTAGAATTAACGGCGAAAATGCAGATCTTAGAACTGTACTTACCGAGGATTGCAATTTAGAAATTCTGACGTTTGAGGACGATTACGGTAAGTGGACCTTCCGTCACACCGCTTCGCACATTTTAGCACAGGCGGTAAAGCGTTTATTCCCTGATGCTAAGCTTGCAATCGGTCCTGCTGTGGATGACGGCTTTTACTATGATTTCGATGTTCAAGAAAGCTTCACTCCTGAGGATTTAACCAAAATCGAGGGTGAAATGAAGAATATTGTTAAGGAGAATATTGAGCTTAAAAGATTCACAATGTCAAGGGACGAGGCTGTGGAATATTTTAAGGGTAAAGACGAACCTTATAAGGTTGAGCTCGCAGAGGGTATCCCCGAGGGTGAGGATATTTCCTTTTATTCGCAGGACGATTTTACAGACCTTTGCGCAGGTGCGCACCTTATGAGCACAGGTTTAGTAAAGGCTTTCAAATTAACCTCTGCTACAGGTGCTTATTGGAGAGGCGACTCTTCAAAGAAGATGCTCTGCCGCGTTTACGGAACAGCATTCCCGAAAGCAAGCGAGCTTGAAGCATATCTCACAATGCTTGAGGAGGCTAAAAAACGCGACCATAATAAATTAGGAAGAGAGTTGGAGCTTTTCACAACTGTTGACTGTATCGGTCAGGGATTACCGATTATGCTTCCTAAGGGCACTAAAATTCTTCAAATTCTTCAGCGTTTCGTTGAGGATGAGGAAGAAAGAAGAGGATGGCTTCGCACAAAGACTCCTCTTATGGCAAAGCGTGACCTTTACAAGATTTCGGGCCACTGGGACCATTATTTAGACGGTATGTTCGTATTGGGAGATCCTCACGATGAAACAAAAGAGTGTTTTGCTCTGCGTCCTATGACCTGTCCGTTCCAGTATCAAGCATACCTCAACCGCGCCCGTTCTTACAGAGATTTGCCCCTTCGTTACGGTGAAACATCTACTCTTTTCCGTAATGAAGAATCGGGCGAAATGCACGGACTTATCCGTGTTCGTCAGTTCACTATTTCTGAGGGACATCTTATGTGTACTCCTGAACAGTTGGAAGACGAATTCAGAGGAAGTCTTGAACTTGCGATATTTATGCTTAAAACATTAGGTCTTTACGAGGATGTTTCCTACCGTTTCTCACAGTGGGATCCTGAAGATAAGGAAAAATATATAGGTACACCTGAACAATGGAATGAAGCGCAGGATATGATGGGTAAAATTCTTGACAATCTTGAAATCCCTTATAAAGTAGGTGTCGGTGAGGCTGCATTCTACGGTCCTAAGCTTGATATTCAGATTAAGAATGTTTACGGCAAGGAAGATA
>CAYQFD010000161.1:0-2506 GCA_964416795.1 uncultured Ruminococcus sp.
GGCAAAATAATTCAGTATAACTTATCGGGCTGATTCTAATGAATCAGCCCTTTTTTCATATTATTGACATTTTGAATATTAGTGGTATACTTAAAACAGTGGATATTCTGTTTGAGGGGGATTTTATATGAAAACAGTTCTTAAAAAAATGGTTGCAACAATTCTTTCGGCAGTGCTAATACTCTCTATGGTGGCTGTAATGACCGTTGCTGCGGATTATTTTCCCTATGACTACAAGGAATTTAATCTGTTAGGAGCCAATGAGGTTTATATAGAAGAGGAAGGGGCTGTCGTAAATTTCAGGATTGTTCCTGAGTACAGCGTCTGCTATACTTTCTACACAGAACAAAGTGAATACGATACGGCATTTAATCTTTATAATTCTAAGTATAAATGTATGTATGAAGATTTCGATGTTAGTGATGAAGATACAAATTTCAGTGTAACAGTTTCTCTATATCAGGGAGAAACATATTATCTTGAAACATACATAAATGGTGCTGTGTCAGAAGCTACATATAATATCTACTCTAAGGCTGAAAATGTCACACAGAGCTTTGATGTTTTGTCATCTAATGGTGTATACAGCATTTTCCCTCACGAAAATATTAGCTTATATACCGCTAATGTCTATCCCGAAAACGCGAATTATATAGGCTACACTTGGTCTTCAAGTGATGAAAATGTTGCCACAGTTGATGAATATGGCAATGTTTACGGAGTTGCTGAGGGCACAGCGGTTATTACTGCTACTGAAGCCTTTGGAGCGCAGTCTTCGGTTACAATAGAGGTTAAAGGCTATAAGTATTTGCCTTTAAATGAGTATGTACCCGTTAATTTTGAGGCAGAGAGGCAGAAAGATGCTTATACCTTTACTCCTGAGATTAACGGTTGGTATATTTTTTCGGCAGAGACTCAGAGTGAAGTTTGCATTGAACTTTTGAATTTAGAATACAATAGTGGGGAAATTTTTAATCTTTCATCGGAGTCTGATTCCTATAAAACATATCTCACGGGCGGAAGTACTTATGTTTTAACTACATATTTTTCAAATTTGCAGGCTGGCACATATACTTTGAGATATAACGTTGCAGTAGAGTCTATTTCTATATGCTGCAGTAATGTTGAGGCTGATGAAGATGGAATTTTAAGAACAACCGTTGGAAGCACGGCAAATTTATTTGTAAAATATTATCCCGAAAATGCAGAGGAAGAAGAAATTGCGTGGAGTTCAAATGATGAAAGTGTTGCTACGGTTACAGATGACGGTGTAGTTACCTTTCTCAGTGAGGGCTGGGTGACTATTGAGGCTGTCTCTAGTGCAGGCCATTACGCAAGCATCAGTTGTGATGTAACCTATCCTGTTCTCAATATTAGCTTTGGAGAAACCATAAGTGTTGAGTTCTTGAATGATGCTACCTCACACAGAATAAAATTTGTTCCAGAAGAAACAGGTCTTTATAAGCTATCGGCAGGCTACTTGGATTATGTAGCACATATGTATGTTTATGATGAAGCGGAAAACCAATTGTTTTATGATTTCGGTTTAGACGGTAACGGTTTAGCCGCAGGCTATTATTTTGAAGCGGGAAGAACATATTATTTCCAAATAAGCATAGAAACAAGCAATGTTACTATTCCTGTAACACTTGAAGCTGCTGAATATGTAACTGACTTTAATTTTTGGAGCAATTCTTCAAGCATCTATGTGGGCGCGGTAATCGAGCTGTATATTGATTCGGCAACCGAACAGATTTTTGAGCAGTTTAGCTGGAGCGTTGATGATGAAGCCATGGCTACTGTTACACCTATTTCCAACAATAGCGCTAGAATAAAAGGTCTTAGTGCAGGAACAGTGACTGTTACTGCCACAAGCCAGACAGGGATAAGCAAAAGCATAACCTTAAGCGTGAACGGTGTTGAAACACTTGAAGAAGATGCCATTCAAAGCGTAGCTCTTACCGAGCCTGAATATTCGGTATGCTATAAATTTGTACCGACTAAAACTGCTATATACGAATTCTATGCAGAGAATATCGAAAGTGACCAATATTTATGGGCTGAGCTTACGGGTGAGGGCGGAGTATTAACTTATATAAATTGCAGTCCTGACGAAACTAATGTAAAAATACAGTGTGAGCTTGAAGAGGGCAAAGAGTATTATTTGCGCGTTTATTCCTACACAGAAGCGCAAATGAATATCGGTGTTACTTTAACAGTCGGTATTGAGGGTGTTGTTATTAACGGTGGGCAAGAAAGCGTAAGCGGTATGGAGGGTGAAGAAATCATCTTAACCGCAGACGTGTCGCCCGAGCGCGCAAGCTTTGAAGATATCTCTTGGGAGATAAGCGATTATGAAGTTGTAGGTGTTGTCGTTACACAGCAGAACAGGCTTAACCTTCGTTTAAATAAAGAGGGACAGGCTGTTGTAACAGTCACCGTAGGCGATTTTACCGATACTATAACTGTTAATGTTACAAGTATGCCTACGCTTCAGTTGGATACG
>CAYQFD010000162.1:0-2490 GCA_964416795.1 uncultured Ruminococcus sp.
GATTTTTAATCGTGTCTTTTCTTTTTCATTTATATTCGCCTTAAAACTCGAAAGGCGAATAAAACTGCGAGACTTCCCTTAGAGAAGTATCGCTATGCAGGTCAATATTTATTCATCCCGAGAATATTCTTTTGCAACATCCAATAATGTATCTAAAAATGCGAGTGTTGCTTTAGAAATGTACTTCTGTGTATTGAGATAGGCAAAGGTGTATCTTTTAATATTAAAAACCTGCCTGCACTCTACGTTTTCAGAAAATGTGCCTTTCCACGAAAGAGATGGAACAAAGGAAATACCAAGCCCCATTTCAATATATTTTCTTATGTAATCAGGGTCATCACTCTGGATTACTATATTTGGCGTGAAGCCTTCAGCGTGACATATTTCGTTAGTCAGCTTATAAAGTCCGCTTTTGCTATTCATTGTAATGAATTTTTCATTTTTCAAAGCTTTTACTGAAATCTGACTGTTGCTTGCAAGAGGATTATCTTTTTTCATTGCCAGAAGTAGCTTATCCACAACCAGCAAGTGCTTTGTAAAATTTTTTTGTTCAAGGATTTTGTCAGAAATAATCAGATCATACTTATCGTTTGAGTCTTCAGCAGTGTGATTGATGAAAAAAACAACATCACCAAAGCTCTGCTGAAATTGCTCTATAGCCTTAGTTACAATACGTCTGTTTGTTTCTGCAAGGATTTTGATTGTACCTGAGATTTTTTCATTGTCACAAAGCTGGGTTTTGGCGCCATGTATCAGCATAAGAGCAGTCTTGGCATTGGTATACAGTAGATTTCCCTGTTCGTTAAGAAAAATCTTATTTGAGTAGCGGTCAAAAAGAGTAGTGCCCAATTCGTCCTCAAGCCTTTTAATGCTTTGTGAAATATTTGAAGTAGGAACACCATAATTCCTTGCTGTCTTAGAAAAGTTTTCTGTTTCGGCTGCATTACAAAAATACTGAAGCTGTAAAAATTCCACAATTCTCACCTCGTTTTTATTTTATTGGAAATAAGCGGTTTTGTCAATACTTACGTTACTATAAAACATATAGTGGGTACATTTTATTTCATTATTTACAATATACCGTATATACCTTAAAATTATATGGATATAAAATGAAAGAGGATGATATTTTATGATTTACGGTGTGGCTTTGCTTGCCTGTTGTATGTTTATCGGTTCGTTCATCGGAAACTTGATAGGCCTTTGGACAGGTATTGGTTCTGATGTCGGTGGTGTTGGCTTTGCAATGCTTTTGCTGCTTCTTGCAACCAACTCCAAAACAATTAACAAGATTTTACCCAAAAACTATACTAAGGGTATTGATTTCTGGAAAGAAATGTTTATCCCTGTTATCATTGCTATGTCAGCATCGCAGAATGTTGTAAGAGCTCTTGACGGAGGCGTTCTTGCGCTCGTTTTAGGCGTTGGTATGGTTGTAATTATGCTTCTTCTTATTCCTGTTTTTAATATGTTTTCGCCTAAGAAAACAGAAGACGAAGCAGAAAAGGAGGTGGAGTCATGAAAGCGTTAGCGGATATCATCGTTAGTATTTTTGTTGATAATGCATTCGTTATGTCGTTTCTTCTTGTCGGTATTATTGTGGCAATCTCAACAGGTCTTTCAAAGCTTACAGGCGGTAGAATTCACTCGTCTGCATTCGCAATTTTCTTAAGCCTCATTCTCGCGTATGTGGGCGGAGAAGTTACAGGAGGCACAAAAGGTCTTGCAGATATCAGCATTTTTACAGGTATCGGAGTTCTTGGTTCATCTGCACTTCGTGACTTTACTATTGTTTCAACTTCTTTCGGCGCGAAATTATCCGAAATCAAAAAGTGCGGTCTGGTAGGTGTTATAGCTCTTCTGACGGGTGTTGTTCTAATATTCTTTATTGGCGTTGTGGTAGCATTTGCATTCGGTTACCGTGATGCTGTCAGCGCTTCCACCATAGCGGCAGGTGCAGTTTCTTTCGTAGTAGGACCTGTTACAGGTGCGGCACTCGGTGCAGACAGCGCAGTTATTGCAATCTCCATCGCAGTAGGTGTGTTCAAATCTATTGCCGTAATGCTTATAACACCTGTCGTTGCCAAGAAGATTGGACTTAACACTCCACGTGCAGCAATGGTATTCGGCGGTTTGATGGGAACAACAAGCGGTACTACAGCAGGTCTTGCGGCAACCGACCCAAAGCTTGTACCTTACGGTGCAATGACGTCTACATTCCATACAGGTATGGGATGCCTTCTTTGCCCCTCAGTATTATATTTTATTGTAAAAATATTCTTGCCGTAAAATAAAAAAAGTGACTGTTTAGCGTGATACTCCACTTGGAGTATCACGCTAAACTATTTGCCTATGGCGAGTTATATTGCTATGCAGTTATATTTGAACTTCGTTCAAGTGATATTCGCTTCGCGAGTTTAAGCGGCGAATATTTATCCGCAAGATAAATCTTGCTACGAAGAATGACGGCGCTACGCACCTTATTGAATA
>CAYQFD010000163.1:0-2460 GCA_964416795.1 uncultured Ruminococcus sp.
AGTAAGGCTCAGGAATATTCCTGAGCCTTACTGACAGTAATAAAAGGAACCTCTCCACACTCTGAAAGGGAAACCGATATTAATCCTGTGTTTTTTGCATTTTCTTTTAAATTTAAGCTTTGAAGGTATTTTTTCGGAACAACTAAAACCAAAGGTTCAGGCTCTAAAGGAATTATATCAAGCAAAGCGGTATCAACCGGTAGATTGATTATTGCAAAATCCACCTGTCCGTCAATTGCCTCTCTCTGAAGTTGAGTACTGTATGTTTCACGCAACACCACCTGTAAACCGTGAAATTTTTCTTGAAGTTTTTTTATAATGTCGGATAAGAAGTATGACGCTCTGAAAGGTGAAATACCGATTATAATTCTTCCTTTTTCACCAACTTTAAAATCTTGCATCGAGTGCTTTAAATTCTCTTCCCTGAAAAGTAGCTCCTTTGCTTCTCTAATGAACAACTCACCTGCAGGTGTAAGTTTTAGCGGAGTCGTATCGCGGTCGAAAAGTACAACACCCAGCTCTTTTTCAAGAGCTAAAATCTGCTTGCTTAGAGCTGGTTGAGTAATATTTAATTTATCTGCCGCATTGGAAATATTAAGGCTTTCTGATAGCACTATAGCATACTGAAGTTGTCGGGAATTCATAACTCCACCTCTTATGACTTTTTTAACAATATAATATCACGTTTTCATTGCTTTTTCAACACATAAACTTTTTTACCTTTGCGTTTTTTCTCTTGACAAACTAAATTAAAGGAATTATAATATAACAAAACGGTAATAAAATACATAACCAATTATTCATAAGGAGTGTTAAAAATGCCATCAACCTTTATTTATTTAGGGATTTTACTTTTAGTAATATGTGTTTGGTTTATATTATTAAAACGTCCCGTCTATGAAGCGGTTTTTGTAAGTTTCCTTATCTTACTAACCGTTACAGGTACTTGGGGAAACGTATGGAAGTACATAGATAGTGGACTATCCACTTCCCTGCTGTATTCAATGACCGCATTTGTAGCTATGTCAGTCATTATGACCAAAACAAAGATTATTGATTCCTGTGTCGCCATAATTCTGTATTTTCTTGGCAAAATACCCGGCGGTGCGGGTTATGCATCTGTTATTGCAAGTTCATTTATGGGTGCACTATCAGGAAGCGGTCCCGGAAACGTTATGGCTACAGGAACAATAACAATCCCCGCTATGAAAAAATCAGGTTTCCCTGCAGAGCTTGCCGCAAATGTAGAAAGTAATGCAAGCTATCTTGGAAATATGATTCCTCCGTCATCTAACATTGTTGCCGCTCTCGGCGCTTTTACAGCGCTTTATCCCGATATGGAACTCACAACAGGTCAGTTCTGGATTATTTTATGGGGGATTTCTTTATGGTTTATACTTGAAAAGTTGCTTATAGTATTTCTGTTTTGCAAATACTACAAAATAAAAGCCATTCCAAAAGAAGAACTACCCGATATTAAGGAAACGCTCAAAACTTCTTGGCAAGGATTACTTTTACCTATTATTATCCTTCTGCCATTTGTATTTGATTATTTCTTTAAGGACACCTTCTTCACCGCAAGACTGGGTGCTTTAGGAGCAAAATACTTCTCAAGCAGTATGCTTTTGTTTATTGCAGGTGTCACAAGCATTTACTCTTGTCTTATCACAAAAGATAAAAAGAGCGTTACTCCAACCGCTATTGCCAAAACGTTTGCTAACAGTGTAAAATCCATATCCCCCGCTATTGCAGTTTGCATTATCGGATATATGATAGGTTCTTTGTTTAATGACTTAAATGTAGCTGCCGACATGGAAAGCTTTATTGTTTCAATGGATTTCAGCAAGTTAGGTATGGTCTTATTTATATGTATTTTAACCTGTTTTTTAGGTATGGTAATCCCCGGTTCTTCGTTGGTTGTAATCTTTGGACCTGTATTTATTTCAACACTCGCAACAGTTGGTGTTAATCCTCTGCTTGCCGCCGCAATGCTTCCCTGTATCTGCGGTGTTATGTGCGGTATTACGCCGCCGCTTGCTTTAGGTCTTTACGCCGGTATGTCACTTGCAGAATCAGACTTTGGTAAAACAGTCAAAAACGATTTGTGGTGGGTTTTTGCACATTTTGTACTCGAAGTTATAGTATTAATGGGATTCTTACCCATTATGGGACTTTAAAGGAGAAATACGATGAAAAATGTTTTACATAAAATAGCCTCTGTTTTAAAGACAGTATTCGGCTACGGCATAATGATTACCCTCTTCGCAGGCGGACTTACTTTCTTTGGATATATAATTGCAATGTTTATAGGCGGAGAAACCGCAACTGCAATTTGCGTATTCATTTATGAAAAAGTATTTAAAGCAATTATTTACACCTCTACAATTATGATTTTATTGGGACTTATTGCAATGTATCTTTCTAATGAAAAAGCACTGACTGCCAATAAAGATAAACGTT
>CAYQFD010000164.1:0-2420 GCA_964416795.1 uncultured Ruminococcus sp.
AAATCAGGTTTTTAGACCGGTTCCATTTTGAGTGTCGGTCCCAAAATTATTTCTTTACTGTGGTAAAGAGAATTTTTATTAAAACAAGATGAATTTTAATGGGAGATGGTAAAATTGGATAAATTACTTGTACTATTAACGTTTGCAGGAGCGGTTCTTGCACTTGCTTTTGCATTTGTTACGTCACGAAAAGTAATGCGTTATTCGGAAGGCACAGATTTGATGAAGAAAATATCTTCATCTATTAGAAAAGGTGCCAACGCATATCTAAAGCGCCAGTATAAGATCGTGCTGATTTTTTTCGGCGTTATGTTTGTGGTGCTTGGTATCATGGCTTTTGCCGGTTTTCTTACACCGTATGTACCGTTTGCTTTTGTCACAGGCGGCTTCTTTTCGGCGCTTTCGGGCTTTATTGGAATGAAAATAGCCACTTTGGCTAATGCCAGAACGGCTAATGCTTGCCAGAACAGTCTGAACAGTGGCCTTAAAGTTGCTTTTTCTGCCGGAAGCGTTATGGGCTTTACAGTGGTAGGACTGGGCTTGTTTGATATAGCATTATGGTTTTTCCTGTTACGATTTTTGTTTGGTCTGGAGAACGAAGCGATCACAAGCGCTATGCTCACCTTCGGTATGGGTGCTTCTTCTATGGCGCTTTTTGCCAGAGTGGGCGGTGGCGTGTTCACCAAGGCTGCCGATGTAGGCGCCGACCTTGTAGGCAAGGTTGAGGCGGGTATTCCGGAAGATGATCCCCGTAACCCTGCTGTTATAGCGGATAATGTTGGCGACAATGTAGGCGACGTTGCCGGTATGGGTGCCGATCTTTACGAGTCGTATGTGGGCTCAATCATCTCTGCCTGTGCTCTGGGCGTGGCTGCTTTCCATTCAATTGAGGCAATGGCGTTGCCTATGTTGTTGTCCGCTATCGGTGTTGTTTGCTCAATATTGGGTACCTTCCTTGTAAGAACTAAAGAAGGTGCCTCTCAAAAACAGCTTCTCGGTGCACTATCGCGTGGCACAAACTTCTCGGCTATTCTTATTGCTATCATATCACTTCCGGTCGTATATTATATTTTGGGTAAAGACCATTGGACAATGTATTTTGCGATTCTTGCCGGTTTGATTGCAGGCGTACTTATAGGTCAGGTCACTGAATATTTCACCTCCGAAAGCCATAAACCTACTAAAAATCTTGCCGCTTCCTCTGAAACCGGCACAGCTACTATCATTATAAGCGGTTTATCTGTTGGTATGCTTTCTACACTTTTCCCGATCATAATAATAGCTATTTGCGTACTGGTTGCTTACTTTGTTGCAGGTGGCGGAAATAATGCGTCTATGGGTCTTTACGGCATAGCGCTTGCTGCAGTTGGTATGCTTTCTACCCTTGGTATTACACTTGCCACGGATGCTTACGGTCCGGTTGCAGATAATGCAGGCGGTATTGCCGAAATGGCAGGTCTTGATAAAAAAGTAAGAGAAAGAACAGATGCGTTGGATTCTCTTGGAAACACAACTGCGGCAACAGGCAAAGGCTTTGCCATCGGTTCTGCAGCACTGACAGCTTTGGCACTTATAGCTTCCTATATAGATAAGGTAAACACTATTGAGGGCGGAGCTCAAAAAATTGCCGACCTTAATATCACCAATCCCACCGTTTTGGTTGGATTGTTTGTTGGTGCGTGCTTGCCCTTTGTGTTTGCAGCCCTCACTATGAATTCGGTTGGCCGTGCAGCGCAGAGTGTTGTTGTGGAGGTTCGTCGTCAGTTTAAGCAAATAAAAGGTCTTATGGAAGGTGAAGCAGAGGCGGATTATGCGAGCTGCGTTGATTTGTGTACAAAGGCAAGCCTTCGTGAAATGGTGCTTCCTACGATTGTTGCGGTGGTTGTACCGGTTGTAGTAGGAATGATTCTTGGTAGTTCGGGCGTTGTAGGAATGCTTGCAGGAGCCACTGCTTCCGGATTCTTGATAGCGGTATTTATGTCAAACTCAGGCGGCGCTTGGGACAATGCTAAGAAATACATAGAGAGTGGTGTATACGGCGGCAAAGGGTCAGAGAACCACAAGGCTGCCGTAGTAGGCGATACAGTAGGCGATCCGTTCAAGGATACAGCCGGTCCGGCGATAAACATTCTTATTAAATTACTTTCGATGGTTTCGATAGTGTTTGCTGCTTTGGTGGTACATTTTTCGATATTATAATCGGTGCGTATATTTTTAGAATATCACTTTTTCTTTTCTGTTGTGAAAAAGGGTTTGGGTTTCACTCAAAATATTTGTATGTACAATTGCGATGCTGGTTCTATACGTATAAAAGAGCAAAAAGGGGCTGTCTCACTAAAGACAATTTGCACAAACCATGCCTCCTTCTGACGAGGGAGGTGGCACGGCGAAGCTGTGACGGAGGGAGAGAAAAGTCAAAA
>CAYQFD010000165.1:0-2386 GCA_964416795.1 uncultured Ruminococcus sp.
GTGAGGATAGCAAATGAAATTTTAATGTTTTTCAGAAATCAGAAAAAGTCGGCACAGGATGTTTTTATAAGTGACCCTATTGACACTGATAAGGACGGAAATGCACTAACACTTATTGATATTATCGCCGACAAACGCGATATTGTAGAAGAAATTGAAACAAAAATGAAGCTTGAAAGATTAAAGGTTATTCTTTCAGGCTGCTTGGAAGAAAGAGAAAAAGAAATCATTAATATGCGCTATGGGCTTGGTGGCAGTGAAGAGTTGACACAGCGTGAAATTGCAAAAAAATTGGGCATTTCAAGAAGTTATGTATCTAGAATTGAAAAATCTGCACTCGAAAAATTAAGAAGGCAAATGTAAAAAAATAATCCCGACATATGTCGGGATTAAAATATATTATTTTCTTGATTCTTTATATTTAGTTTGAAGAAACTGTATAACTTCTTTTCGATCATCTTTTGAAAGAAATCTCAGAATCTTAATATAGTTTTCTTCCTGTTTAGAAAGAATAAATGGAGGATCGTCTCTATAGCCACCGTCAATAGGAAACAAACTACCGTCTCTTAAAATTTCGCCTTTGTCAGAAGCCGTTCCGCAAAGAAGATACTGGGGTGAAACTTCAAATATTTCTGAAAGTTTTAAAAGTCTATCACAGGTTATACTTCCCTCACGTTCCATTTGTGAATATGTGCTTGATTTCATATCCATACGTTCGGCAGTTTCAGCTTGTGATAAACCTAGTAGTTTTCTGTACATTGCTATTCTTTTGTTAATTTCATTAGACATTATTTTGCTACCTCTAAATACAAATTTTGCTTGACTTAAAGCGGATATATTGGTATAATTCTAGGGTAAACGCTGGAGTGGCTCAGTTGGTAGAGCAGCTGATTCGTAATCAGCAGATCGTGGGTTCGAGTCCCATCTTCAGCTCCAAGCTTCTCCCCTTGCATCACGCAAGGGGAATTTTTTGTCGAAATTTGTAAACTTATATCTATATTATAAAAATAAAACCGAAAAATGTCAAGAAAAACACAAAGGCATCGCGAAAAGCGACGCCTTTATTTTGTTTAATTTATAAAGAGTACAACGGGATTATGAATGTCTGCAGACTTTTTAACGATTATACCGTCCTCAGTTTTAACAAAATCGAGTTCAACACGTTTTCCGTCACAGTCAAGCATAGAAACCGACTTGACATCTCTTTCAATACCAAGTTCAATTTCTTCAATCGGGTCAAGACCGATATTGAAAACTGTGCAGAACAATTCGCTACTACCGTCAATATTAGCAGCTCTGAGTAATACTTCCTCATCGCCCTTATAATATACAGGTAAATTTCCTGTTCGTCTTAATAAATCAACAAACTGTAGTTTACGGGATTCATTAAGGAAAGAAAAGGCTTCTGTATACCAAAATCTTGTTTCAGGTGTACCGCAGTAAACGTAAACCGTTCCGCCGAGCTCGTTTTTAAATGATGAAACACCAGGGAAAAGCGGTATTCTTTCTTTACCATCTTTCAGGAAGAATACTGTTGACTCCCACTTAACAGAATCAAAAAGCGGAACAAGTTCTTTTGTTCCAATCTGCGAATTTGCTTTATTGCCATTAATATGTAATATTTCGCCTGATTTTTTGCCGTCAAAATCTTTAACACCTACACCAAGATATTTTGAAAAGCCACGTTCACAAAGTTTCTGTGCGGTATATGACTCAATAAATACTGTACCGCTCAACTGCTCTAGCATTTCGCTGTCAGAATAGATTTTATCATCATCGCCGCCAAGGAAAAGTGCGCCGCCAAAATCATGGCTGAAATAAATCGGTATACCGAATCTTTCGAGAACATAGTTATGCCAACAATTAAGCTTTGAACCACTGGCAGTACCTAATAACATTCGTTGGTAATTAAAAAGCGGTATTCTGCAACCAATATGATTAAGCTTTGGCACAAGCTTTGATAACGCATCATAAAATCCCGCGTGTTTTGCAAGAACTTTACGGAATGCCTCACCACTTTTCGGCTCGAACGCGTGAAGCCTTGTAATCCAATGCTTAGCACCCGAACAGCCCTCAATAATAGAGGCAGTGAAATGCGAATGTAAAGGATATGCGCCCGTACTATATCTGTTTTGAGGACAAGTATCAGTTTCAGCAAGATATACATCTACTTTGCCCTTTAAAACTTCCATTTGAAGTGCGGCGCGATACATAATACCCGAAAAATCACGAGCACCCGGTGAACAATATCTTCCGTTATTGATACGTAAAATTTTAGGATTACCCTCACCTGCTAATGCCTCTTCTATCTCAGCACCGTATTCTGTATAGTTTCCGCAGATACAGAAAACTCCCTGTATTGTCGGGTCAACAGAGTCGATACCTG
>CAYQFD010000166.1:0-2349 GCA_964416795.1 uncultured Ruminococcus sp.
AATGAATCGATATCGTGTGAGCATTCCTGTACCATAACTGAACAGGTGGTGTGATGAGATGCGATAGCAACGGTTCCGTTTTTAACACCCGAAGCCTTAACTATCTCCATAATTTCCTTAGATACATCGT
This sequence comes from uncultured Ruminococcus sp., assembly GCA_964416795.1. Lineage (GTDB taxonomy): Bacteria > Bacillota > Clostridia > Oscillospirales > Acutalibacteraceae > UBA737. The sequence goes on from CAYQFD010000166.1 coordinate 131, forward strand.
GGAAGGTGGGAATCCAACCTCTTGACTGTAACTCTAATTCCTTCTGATAAACCTTAAATTCCATTTGTCTTTTCCTCCAAAATTTTTTTATTTTATTTATTAAGCCTTTCGCCTACGGCACCGCCTGGATGCACTAAGGCAAACTGCTCATTTTTGAAATCTGTTTCCTCAATAAGCGCTGTTTGAAGCGCGTGGAAAATAACTGCTAGGGAAGTAGAAGATGTTGTTCCCTGACAGTTGTATTTATCTGTTTCGCGGTTTACATATTGCTTTAAAACAACATCTGCACAGACAGCCAAGGGCGATTCTAAATTTTCGGTAATTGTAATCACCTTTACGCCCTTTGCCTTGCAAATATCAAATATCGCCAAAAGCTCTTTGGTTTTGCCGCCACGTGATGCGAATACACAAACATCGCCTTTCTGCAAAAAGCCTGTTCCACCGTGTACTGCCTCAGCAGGTGATATAAACTTAGCAGGTTGATCTATACAACACATTAAGTGTGCGAAATGCTGACAGATAATTCCGCTGTGTCCGCAACCCGTAGCACCTATACGCTCGGCATTTTTGAGCAGGTCTACAGCAAGGGAGAATGCCGAATCATCAAAGTAATTAAGCATTTCATTAATGCATTCAGATTCAATTTTAAAAGCATTTTTTGCTTGAGTTAAAGCTTCGTTTTTCATATTGTCACTCCTTTTTCTGTTATACTTTGTTCATATTCTTCTATGATTTTTTCACGCACCTTATACGCTTTTCCAATTACAATGTACATTGTAATAAGTACAAAAAGCATAATAACTGAACAACCTATAAGTGCGGGTATATAGGTTCCTGTTAAGTCGTAAATCAAATTGATACAGGGAGAAGCCAATGCATATCCTGCCACGTTAAAGGAAGTGATTAGCCCCAACACTTTATCAAAAGATCTCTGTCCAAACAAATCACCAACGTAAATCGGCAGCATAATTGTTTCAAGAGGTAATGCCACCGAGGACAGAACAGAGTATATCATAGCTAAAACTCTGCCCGCAGAGCTGTCTGTTACCAAAGCCGCCGAAGTTGTTGAAATAATAGAAGAAACGGAACACATAATCATTGTAAACTTAATGCCTTTTTTGTCATACATAAATCCTGTTAAAAACTTCGAAACAGTAAGCACCAACGAGTGTACACTCAAAACCGTAGCAACATATGTAGCAGACAGGCCAACATCTTGCATATGAACCGAAGCGGCACCGCCGATTGCGTGAAGAACGAAGCCTGTTAGAAAAATACAAACCAAGGTCAGATAATAGTAGGGTAACTTTTTAAGCTTTGAATACTTAATACCAACCCATTCTCTGCCGCGCATTTTCTTGTGCTTGGTAACGATTTTGTCGCCATCGTAACCCTTAGGCTCTTCTTTAAAGAATATAACAACCAAAACCAATAAAACTACTAAAATACAAGCAACTAGGCGATAAGCGTTTCGATAACCGAAGGCATTGCCTTCTTCGTATATTATAGGTGTAACTATCTGAGCCGCCAATGCACCGCCGATACCGTTCGCCGATAAAATGATACCCATAACCGTACCTTTGTTTTCATCAAACCAGCGGTTAACAACACTGCTTATCATTGTGGTTCCCGCAAAGGAAAAACCAAGTCCCAAAAGACAACCGCCTATATAAAAAACAAATATATTTGCGGCAAAAGAAAATATAAGCATGGCAGACATCAAAAGTAAGATACCTGCAGAAATAAGTTTTTTAGGACCGAATTTAAGTACAAGGCTTCCAAAAAACAAATTTGTAACAGCAGTGAAAATGTATCTAAAGCTGGTAACCAAAGAATAAGAGCTGCGCGATATATCGAGTGCTTCTGTAATCGCTTTTGTATACAAACTGGCATTAGAACTGCAGAATCCCAAACAGACGAATATCAACAGAAAAGAAAGTGCCACAATCACCCATTTGTATTCAATATTAATTTTTTTCATTTAAAACCCTTCTGGAACAATCAATCAAACATCTTGTTTATCTCTGTAACGCTTCTTCTAACCAATATATCTCCGCCTTCGTGACCTACGTTGCCGCTTGAGATATAAGCGCTGTAATGACCTGCTTTTTCTGCTTTTTCTGTAGGAAGATAGCCGAGTTTTCCACAGGTGAGCTGCATAATAAAGGTTTGCTTTGCAAAGCTTCTTGCTTTGATATAGTTACCGTAATCAAGGAATA
>CAYQFD010000167.1:0-2331 GCA_964416795.1 uncultured Ruminococcus sp.
CAAAAGAGCAAACCGAAGCATAAAATTCCAAAAACCTGTCGCACGATTGTGTGACAGGTTTTTATTTAAATTTATTAGGGTATTTTAAAGATTTAATAACGAAATTCTATTGTTTATTTTGCCTTTTCCCAATATGTAGGATACGCAGACGGCGACCAAACACATACAACACCGTCAGGCGCTATGCAGATGTAATTTGCGCCATCAAAAGAACACTTATCGCCACTATAATACCATTTGCCGTCTTGATATTCGGGATAAGTTTCTGTTTCTTCATCAGCATTACCCTCTAATGCTCTTATTCGCTTTTCAAGCTCGTCAAGCTTTGCAAAAACATCAAGGCTATTTTCAGTTTTAGCACCGTTTTGTGCAATAGAAATCAACCTATCTTTTTCATCATCATTAAGACTGCCCTTCAACCATAAACTATCTATCTTTCGGATAATATCAGTAAGATTATATTCTCCCTGTTTTAATACATTTTCTACTACACTATACATAATTTTCCTCCTATGCATTATTTAATATTGCTTGTTCAAGTTTAGCAAAAGCCTTGTTTATATCTCGGTTATATTCGAGATTTATTGTTACACCCTCTGTGTCAGTTGAAACCGTCATATTAGGTGATACACTTTTCAGTCCCTCAACAGTTCCGTCTGCATTAGCGGTTACTGTTTGCTCTATGCTTTCTCCAGATATACTTATACTAACTGTGGATACGTCGGGAACATAGGGAGTAAACACTTCCGGTTGGGTAATTTCATCCGCCAAACCTATCAAACATTTAATTTTTGTGTTTTCAAAGGTAACTCCATTCGAAGTAGTTCCAACAACAAACTGCATATTATTAATTGCCCCAGAAATCGTTTTTGAATAAACACCATCACCGCTCTTACAATAAACTGTGTGCCAAATATTTTTTGTGGTAATATAACCATTACCGGTATCTTCTGGCATATTTTCAAATATGAAGGTAACGATATAATTATTTTCGGGCAAACCAACAGTGAAAGTGGTGCTTGATGTTGCAGTCACATCAACGGTTCCGTTTATAACAAGAGTACTACCGTTGTCCTCTGTCGTAAAAGTCAATCCCGCTCTGGCTTGTGGTTTAAAGAAATGATTAAGGTTTCTGCTTTTAACACTAATATCCAAGCTATGCTCTATTGGTGAAACATCATCAACTGTTATCGACTCACCGCTCTTGCTACCCTTTAAAACATTAGCAAAAGTGTTTTTGGTATAATATATTTTTTCATCGATAGCCTCGGCTACCGCCTTACCACTCTGTGCGTTTTCGCTTGCGGGATTATAGGTTTGGTCTATTTCTATTGAAACATTTTCATTAAAATTATGTTCTTCCAAATCGTCCCAACTCGAAACACCGTCACCGATTTTAAAACCGATTGCTTTATCGCTTTCATCAAGAATGAGACACGGTTCTTTTAATGCTAATATAGGATTTTCGTTTTGAAGATTTTCTGCGCTGTCGCCACGCAATTTATAGCGCACTTTTGCATTTATTTTTTTTGTTTCTGACATTTTATATTTCCACCTACTCTTTCCAACGACCTAAAACATACCAATTTATTTCTATTTCAAGTTCACTAACTGGAGTAGCCCTGCAAAATTGAATTGCTGGCGTTCTTGTTGTGGTTCCTTTTGGACCTATAGCCATTGGTATAACACTATAATCAGTTCCAGTTTCTGCAGAACAAGTACACACTGGTTTAGATACAAAAGTAAAAGGATAATCAGCAATAACAGATTGTGCAGTTGAATAATATATGTTACCCCATTCGCCTTTGATATCGTAAGTTCCACTTGTTGTTCCCCAACATTCCGCTATACCGCTGTTCCACTTTCTGTATATCCAATCACCAGATGTTCCTTGCTCTATAATATAATCTGTGATATTATTAATTTTTCCATTAACATCAGTTATATCATTATCGTGTTTTTCACTAACTTTAGAAATTTCCAAAGATAATTCCTGTTTAAGCATATCCTCGGTAGAATCTACGTATTCTTTAATAATTTTATTTGCTATGGGATTAGTGCTTACATCGGATATTTCTTTGTCAATAACAAAAGGTTCAATATCTGCCGAAGCATCGCCACCGTCAAAATTGATTTCGACTTCGTGTTTAGTTAAATCAACATCATAAACCGCTTCCGCTACCGCCTTACCACTCTGTGCGTTTTCGCTTGCGGGATTATAGGTTTGGTCGATATTCATTATATTTCCCGGTTCACCTTTCTCACCTTTATCGCCTTTATCACCCTTTTCTCCCTGTTCGCCTTTATCACCTTTTTCACCGGTATCACCTT
>CAYQFD010000168.1:0-2317 GCA_964416795.1 uncultured Ruminococcus sp.
GACCTTATTTTCCCTCACCACGAAAACGAAATCGCACAGAGTGAGGCTGCAAACGGTTGCGAATTCTCACATTATTGGATGCATAACGGCTTCATTAACGTTGACAATCATAAAATGTCAAAATCGCTTAACAACTTCTTTACTGTGCGTGATGTTGCCGAGAAATACGGTTATGAGCCTATCCGATATTTCCTTGTTTCTTCTCAGTACAGAAGTCCTATTAATTATTCTGTTGATATTATCGAGCAGGCGAAAAATTCGCTTGAAAGACTTTATACCTGCCGTGATAATATTGATTTTGCACTTAAAAATGCGGCTGACGGCGGCGAAATTCCCGAATTCATAGAAACCCGTAAAAATGAGTTTATCACCGCTATGGAGGATGACCTTAATACTGCAGATGCATTGGCGGCTATCTTCAATCTTGTGAGAGATATTAATACTGCCATTGCAAACGGCGCTGGCAAAGCTACACTTACTGCCTGTGCAGATATGTTTGACCAATTAACAGGTGTTTTAGGTCTTGTATACAACCGCAAGACCGAAGCGCTTGACAGCGAGATTGAAGAGCTTATTGAAAAAAGAACAGAAGCCCGCAAGGCTAAGGATTTTAAAACTGCTGATGAAATCAGAGATAAATTAAAAGAAATGGGTATTGTTTTGGAAGATACCCCACAGGGTGTTAAATGGAGCAGAATATAAAACGCGAGCCATTAGGGAAAGACTGTTATTTATATGTGTCGCCGCATCATACCTTCGGTACTGATGCGGTGGTGCTGTCTTATTTTGCAAAACCAAAGCAAAGGGACAGGCTTATTGATTTGGGTACAGGCTGTGGAATAATACCTTTTATAATATTAAGAGATTATAATTTGCCGAGCGCAATAGGTGTTGATATATCAAAGGAGGCTACCGACCTTTGTGAGATGACCTTAAACGAGCGCAAAATTGCGAATTTCACCGCTATTAACAGCGACTTAAACGATTTAAAGGGCAAGGTGGAGTTCGGAGCGGCAACACTTATTACCTGCAATCCGCCTTACAAAGCAAACGGCGCGGGGCTAAAAAATCCTGACAGTGTGGAAATGACTGCACGTCATGAGGTTGCCTGCACGCTTGACGATATTGTTGCGGTGTCCGCAAAGCTTTTGCAAACCTCAGGCAGACTTTGTATGTGTCACAGACCTGAAAGGCTTTCAGAGCTTATGTGTACTATGGCTAAATACAAAATCGAGCCTAAAAGACTTCGCCTTGTGTGTCAACGGAAGGGCGAGGAGCCTTGGCTTGTATTAGTAGAGGGCAGAAAAAGCGGAAATCGTGGTATGAGAATAGAACCCACGCTTTATGTTGAAGAAAACGGCGAATTTTCGCCTGAGATGATAAGAATTTACGGAAGCTATAAGGAGGCGTACCTTTAATGACGGGAAAACTTTATGTTGTGGGAACGCCTATCGGTAATCTTGGAGATATGAGTCCGCGTGCGGTAGAGACTCTCGAAAAGGTGGATTTTATTGCCGCCGAGGACACAAGGGTTACAGTAAAGCTTCTTAATCACTTTGGAATAAAAAAAGAAATGCTCTCTTATTACGAGCATAATAAAAATATAAAGGGCAACCTAATACTTGAACGAATGCTAAAGGGTGAGTCCTGCGCGGTTGTGTCGGATGCTGGAATGCCTGCAATTTCCGATCCGGGTGAAGACTTGGTAAGGCTTGCGCGCGAGAATGGTATAGAGGTTGAGTCTGTGCCTGGGCCGAGTGCGCTTATAACAGCTATCAGTATTTCGGGCTTTCCTTGCGGAAGATTTTGCTTTGAGGGCTTTTTGTCTATGAACAAGATAAACCGCAGAACACATCTTGAAGAGTTAAAAAACGAAAAACGCACAATGATTTTTTACGAAGCACCCCACAAATTACCCGCAACACTTAAGGATATGCTTAAATATTTTGGTGACAGGGAAATTGTGCTTGTGAGAGAGCTTACAAAAATTCACGAAACGGTGTTTAAAACTACTATAAACAATGCTATAGAATATTACGAAGAAAACGCTCCTAAAGGTGAATTTGTACTTATAGTAAAGGGAGCGGAAAAAGAGGGAAAGTCTTATACACTTGAAGAGGCTGTTAAAATGGCTCAAAATTTAATGTGTGAAGGCAAATCAACCTCGGCAGCCGCAAAAGAGGCGGCAGAAATCACAGGGCTCAAGAAAGGCGATATTTATAAAGAAATTATTTAAATAGTGTGGCAGGTTCGAGTCCTGTCACCCTAGGAAAGGATGAATACAATGGAAGAGAAAGAAATCGGTACACAAAACAAG
>CAYQFD010000169.1:0-2277 GCA_964416795.1 uncultured Ruminococcus sp.
CACCGAAGTGCTCCATATTGTCAGGTTGACATAGTCGCACACATCGTATTCATACCGCTGTCCCTTTTTATCAAGTTTTTTTGCAAAATAACATGCACCGCGCATCTTTGCATACCAATATGCAACAAGCTTTGCAGCACTGCGTAAAAAACCGCCGCTTACACTGACTTTGTATTTATCCGTTCCGGCAATGTCCACAAAAGCAATATCAAGCTTATTGCTTTCCATAACCTTTTCAGCTTCCTCAACAGTATTACCACATCCATCAAGTGGGTAAATGTCTACAAAAAGGCCTAGTCCATAATCCGTAGTTCCCTCATAATCAATCCAATATCGTGTATCCACAAAACGGGAAATCGGATAGATATATTCCTTATTTGTTCTATAATGCATCAGCTTAAAGGGTGCCAGCTCTTTCTCATGAAACTGCAAGTACTCGATCAGTTTCTCATAATCTGGGCGCGGCATCATTACATCCACATCGTCATCCCAAGGAATAAATCCCTGATGCCTTACAGCTCCTAATAGTGTACCGTAAGTTAAAAAATAACGCAGATCCAACTGGGTACAGATCTCATCCAGTTTTTTTAAGACCTCCAACTCTCCCAATTGAACTTCTCTTGCTGTTAAAGCTTTCATAGTCAACGGTCCTTTCATTAATTTATCTTTTTCTTAAAGAACTTTTTAATATTGTCACCACCATAACTGCGAAGTAATATCAACGCCATCGGAATGACAACCAAAGCACATAAGCTCCAACGAACAAGGATGCTTTCAATAAACAACAAATTAATCACTGCCATAATAGCTACAATTCCGCAAAAAACAGCTAACCATTTGATCGGGACAATAAAAAATCCCAGCAGCTTTTTGCAGATGAACAAATGGAACAGTAAATAGCAGATGTAGGAAAACAACGTAGTATACGCCGCAGCAACAAAACCATACTTCAAAATAAAAATATAGTTTAAGATAACGTTTAAAATAGCTGCAGCAATTGTTCCATACATAATATAAGAGGTCTTCTTCATATAATATTCACCTGAAGAAACCAATTCATATACAAACAGGATAAATCCGTCAATCACCATGGGTATAACAACATATTTAGCTGAATCATACTCACTGCCACCTAAAATAAATATTAGTTCTGGTGATATGGCCATAAGTCCTACCGCCAATATACAAAACAATGCGGTAAGCTGCTTAGCTCGTTGACAGATTGCAGATTTATTATTGCGTTTCAATTCTCCGAAAACCCAAGTGTTCCAGACCTCAGAAATAGAACTTGATATTACCGTAAAAACAACCTTAACATTACTTGCCAGGCTATAAATACCTGTTGCCGCATCATTTACCATATTGCGAATCATAATACGATCAAACTGTGCGAGAAGCACCTGCGAAATGCCGTGAGGTACTACAGGCAAACTATACTTCAAACCAAATTTCCAATATTCAAGATTAAACTTAGGCTTTGCCTTTTTGAATATAGAAATCAGCAAAAATACCGCCAACACCGTAATTACTGAAGAGGCCCCTACAATCCGCCCCATATCCTTTCGGTTACGGAACAGCGTAAGGATAAATAACAGTGATATAGCAATATTACCTACCATATTAATTATTGCAACAATCAAATACCTTTTATAATCATAGTTCAGGCTTATCCAGGTATTATACAGTGTCATAATTGCCGCACTAAAGCTATAAACCACAAGCAAAAAAACTAAAGGTTTTTCAAGTGCCAACCATTCGGAGATTATATCTCCAAAAAACAGCCCTGCTGCTAAGAACATTGCTAAATTCAGAATATAAATAAGAGAAATAGAGGAAACATAATTATTTACCCTTCCGTTAAACTCCGAATTTGCGCTTCTCACGCTGGTATGCAATGCCAGTCCTATAATCACAAACAACAGCGATTCATAAGACACAAAAACATTGTATGCGCCAAATTCCGCCGTTGACATAATGCGGCTAAAAAGTGGCAATGTAAGAATTCCAACGCCTTTAATCAGAATATTACCAACAGTATATCCTATTCCTGCCGCAAAGGCAGAACTTTTTTTATCACCTTTCATTTAATGCGAACCTTTCCCGCCTTATCGGGCCTTTAAAACTTAAATGTATCTTTCAGCCCTGACCATTTTTGATCTTTTTCAGAAAGATTGAGCGGTGTGCCATCGGCAAGCGTGTAACCGTCAGCAACAGCTGTACCATTATAGTTGCCATTAAGTTCGGGCCATTCTATACCGATTTCAGGGTCGTTCCATG
>CAYQFD010000170.1:0-2256 GCA_964416795.1 uncultured Ruminococcus sp.
CATAAAGCGCAATGCAGTAAATATGGCCTCTTCTTGATACTTTCTACCATTAGTTAATTTCAAAACAAACTTATCAAATTTACTCTCGTCCCATTTACTTGTATCTACATTATTGCCAACTTTTAAAACCAAATCTTGTTCTTTAATTCTAATTTTGTTTTGTTCCATCAACTACCATCCTCTTTTCGTTGCCAGCATTATCTACGAATATAAACATAGCTTTTTTATCAATAGGTTTAATTTTTATTGCCTTTTTCAATTGACTTTTTTTAGTTTTAGTATTGGTTTCGTATATATCTTTGTTGTAAAAAACATCATCAATATCAAACACTTCCCCATTATAATCATAATCAATTAAAATCATTGACAATTCTGTTTTCTGTTCGCCTTTCATCCTGCTATTGCTTCTAAATTTTTTGATTTTCAAAACATCCTTTGCAATTTCAAACTCAACTGATGGTGGCTGCACAAAATCAAATCCTATAGACTCTACTATTTCGTTTATAGAATCACTATCTTGAGGTTGCTTAGGAGGAGTAAAATTTTCTGTAAATTTAGCTAGCAATGAATATGGAACTCGAAGAATATGATATATTCTATCCTTTATTTCTACTTCATCTTCAGCAAAAGTAAATTGACCTTGAGGGGCTATTATAAATATTTCGTTTCCGGTATTACCACCTAAGATAGTATCAATTTCGTTAATTGTTTCATATGAAATTTTCAACCGTTGGTTTTTTAATTCCTGTGGTGAATAAACCTTCACTAAACAATTGTCTTTCTCACCATCGAATGCTAACCCTTTGATTTCTTTTTTTATTGCTCGACAGTTCCACAGTTGCAGTGCAAAAAGTTTCCAGTTTTCACTGTCAAAATTATTGAGTTTTTCAGCGTCATACAATCCACCAGAATAAAGCATAAATGGGGTTACTCCATCAACTTGTAACAATCTTTTTTGAGTAGTATATATTGCATATTTACCTACATCTACAGCTATCCAGCGACGACCTAGTTTTTCCGCAACTGTTGGAGTTGTTCCGCTACCTACGAAAAAATCTAATACTATGTCACCTTTTTTTGTGGCAAATTTTATTATTTTTTCTAGTAATTTTTCAGGTTTTTGCGTGGGATATCCAGTCCTATTTTTTGACATGGAATTTTCATAAGGTATATCCCATACATCATTCGGTATCATACCATCTTCAGGATAATAAATTCTTTTTTTACCGGCATCAATTCTTATTCTGCATTTTCTTCCATTCTCGTCGACATCTGTAAAATGAGAATCTATATATTCCTTGCTATAATCTACTTTACTTTCTTCTACATTAAAAAAAGTATTTTGTGTTTTGCCATACACAAAAATTTGATCATGTTTCTGTGCAAATCTATCTGTGGGACGACCCTGTGTGGAATAAGACCAAATTATTTCATTTCTAAAATTATTTTTATTGAAGATTTCATCTAAGATAACTTTAATATAGTGTGCCATCTTATTATCTAAATGTACACAAATACAACCATCATCCGCCAAAAGTTCTTTCGCTAATATTAACCGTTTACGTATAAATTCTATAAATGCCGCGCCCGATAATTTGTCAGCGTACGCAATTTGTTCTTCACCTCTTGCTTTAAACTCTTTTCTTGTTGCAAATGGCGGATCTATGTATATAAGTTTAACTCCATCTGTTTCATCCTCATTTTTCAGTTGACCCTCATTCTTCATTTGAATAAGTGTCTTCAAAATCTGCAAATTTTCACCAAATATAAGCTTGTTAATCCATTCTCCCTCATTATATGTACTGTTCGGTGGGAACAATCTATCAGTTTGTAACGGAACAGGAATAATATTGGATAATATCTCCTGCTTACTCTCTTTACCCCAATAAATTAATTCATATTCCCGCTTTTCAGGAGGGAAAAGGATACGAGAGAGTTCGTTAGGAATCTCCTGATTATTTTCTATATACTCTCTAGCTATTTCAAGTGCTTGCAATTGTGTTGCTCTTTCGTTTTGATTAGTAAAACTCATTGTTCTTCCTCCAATTATCAACATTATTTTTGAAAAATTGAACTTTTCTCTTCTAATTTAAATCTTTTATAACAATTATCACAAATTTAGTGTCCTATAATATGGACTTAACCCTGACACAAATCCACTTTTGGTTATTTATTTTATTTCCTCAAATTTTAAATTATAAGTACGCAATTCCGGATGCTTTTCTTTTAAATTGAGATCTAACATCAGCGTATCAT
>CAYQFD010000171.1:0-2163 GCA_964416795.1 uncultured Ruminococcus sp.
TAAAGCCTCATTTTCTACTTTTGCGACGCTTTGTATTAAACGTGCGCTTATATGTGTTATTAAAAACAGGCAACGAAGAAAAGAAGTGCCTGAGGAATTGTTGACTTCGATTGACGAAACTGATTTAGTTGACAGCAACAGTCCCGAAAAGATATTTTTTGACCGCGAGGACTATAAAATCCTTGCTGATACTATTAAACTCGAATTATCTACACTTGAATATGATGTATTGCAGTTGTATCTTTCGGGGGACAAGTATTCGGTCATCGCTTCAAAGCTTAATATTTCCGAAAAGTCGGTTGATAATTCCCTTGCGCGTATAAGAAAAAAACTAAAACGTTAAAAACGGTTTTAAACCGTTTATATATGCCCATGTAGCTTAAATACAGCAGAGCGTTGAAAAACAAAGATGTCGGTGCAATTCCGTCCGGGGCCAAAACAAATCCAAGAGAGGTAAAAGAGATGTTTGAAGACAAGACACTAGTTTGCAAAGATTGCGGAGAGGAATTCGTATTCTCTGCGAGAGAGCAGGAGTTTTACGAATCCAAAGGCTTTGTAAACGAACCGCAGCGCTGTAAGCCTTGCCGCGACAAGCGTAAAAATGCAGGAAGGGCTCCCAGAGAGATGCACGAAGCAGTTTGTGCTGCTTGCGGCGGTGTAGCAACAGTGCCTTTTGTTCCGCGTGATGACCGTCCGGTTTATTGCAGCGAATGTTTTGCTAAGATGAAGGAACAAGAAAACGCTGAAACTGCAGAATAATTTCTGAATAAAAAACCGCTCTTGTGGACAAGCTCCACGAGCGGTTTTTTATTAAATTTATCACAATTATTCATACTCTCTTAATAATATTGTTATATTATCTTATTAGAATTATTATGCAGAAAAGAGGGACTTTATGCAATATAAAATACTAATAGTTGATGACGATGAAAATATATGTGAGCTGTTGCGCCTTTATCTTGAAAAGGACGGCTTTGAAACAGTAGTTGCAAATGACGGTGAACAGGCTGTAAAATATGCAGCTCAGTATAATCCTGACCTTATTTTACTTGATATTATGCTGCCCGGTCTTGACGGTTGGCAGGTTTGCCGCGAGATAAGAAAGCAGAGCGAAACGCCTATTATAATGCTTACCGCAAAGGGCGAAACCTTTGATAAGATTTTGGGACTTGAGCTCGGTGCAGATGATTATGTCACAAAGCCTTTTGAAACTAAGGAAGTAATAGCAAGAATCAAGGCGGTTCTTCGCCGCAGTAATGAAAAGGATAAGCAAAATCAAATTAGCGAGGTAAGGTATGATAAGCTTAAAATTAACCTTACCAACTATGAGCTTGTAGTAAACGGAGTGCGTATTGATACTCCGCCTAAGGAGCTCGAGCTTATATATCATCTCGCCAGCAATCCTAACCGTGTTTATACACGCGATCAGTTACTTGATGAGGTGTGGGGATTCGACTATTACGGTGACTCAAGAACGGTTGACGTTCACGTTAAAAGACTTCGCGAAAAGCTTGAGAATGTGTCTGATGAATGGTCGCTCAAAACCGTATGGGGCGTGGGCTATAAATTTGAAATCACCAAAATCTGAGGCAAAATATGCGGCTTAAACTTTTTAAAAAATACTTTTTCACCACGATGGTTATAATTCTCACAAGCCTTACTGCCATGATGCTTATAATTACCTTTGTACTTAATAATTATATTGCGCAGTCAAAGTATGAAACGCTTTCAATGGCTTGTGATGAAGTGGCAGAATATGTTTCTGTTGAGAATACAGAAAAGCAGATAACCGATGCCACACAGTTTTTCAGTATTATCAAAACTGTGTCTGAGGTTTCGGATTCTGATATATTTATCGCTGAGGCAAACGGCAGTGTTGCAGTGTGTTCTTGTGAAGAATGGAAGCAGAGTAAAAACTGTCTTCACACCTCGCATATAATTCCTGATGATGAAATCAGCTATCTTACAAACGGTAACAAACTAAGACTTACAACGCTTAGTATTTATGAAACACCCCACTATGCAACGGCAAAACATATTTATGATGACCAAGGTCACCGTTTTACAGTATTTGCAACTGCACCGCTTTCTATGGTGAGAAATTTGCTTTCAACAGTTACAAAGCTTTATTTGTTTTCAGCTTTAGTACCGATTATTGTAATG
>CAYQFD010000172.1:0-2161 GCA_964416795.1 uncultured Ruminococcus sp.
AAAAGTGCCGAAATTATGCCATTTTAGGCAGGTTCGGATTATTCGTGTTTGCTTAGGGTTTACATAAAAATGTGGATAACTCGGTGGAAAAGTTGAAAAACTCGCGTATTTACGGGAAAAGTTATCCACCGTTTGTCGAAAAATAAAGGTTTATGTAAATTTTAGTCCTCAAAATATCTGCCGTTAAGGAAAGCCACAATACGTTCAACCGAGTTAAGACAGTCTTTATTCTGGTCTTCCTTTGTTGAGCGGTAATCATAAAGCCTGCAATATTCTGAAATACTGTCATAGAGATTTTTTGAATATTCGCTTGTAATTCTGGTGAGATTTTTTGCCATATCCGCACCGTAATGCTTCATTTTGCGTTTATCTATTCCTGCCATCAGCCTTTCGTAGTGAGGAAGACAGAAAACCTCCTGCGCATCGAACATATTTCTGAAATCTCGCTCGTTTTCATAGCAACGGTAAATTGTTTCAATCATTCGGGATAATCCGTACTCAATTTTATCACATATAAAACAGGTGTCGGATATCTTTGCCGCCTTTTCCCCTCTTTTTGCATTTGAGGTGAAAATATTTTTACTAAAAACATTTTTGTTTATCTCGTCAATATGCGTCTGTAGCATCAGTGCTAATTGCAGTCTGCCTCGTCGTGCGAGCATTTTGTTATAATGAAATTCGCAAAAGCCCACGCGGTTGGTTTCAATACGGACATCAGGCTCCATCATAGCATCGCCCAAAATATATTCGGTAATTCTTTCTTCAATGGTATCCCTCATTCTGCAAATGGGGCACCCGTCATTTTCCTCAAACACTTCACTTATCGGTATAGTACAAATATCGTCTCTCATATCGTTACTCCAAAAATTTTTATATTTACATTTTAACACAAAATCCGTATAATTAAAAGAGGTGATTTTATGTTTTACACTGAATTTAAAGATAATTCTGTTTTTATAAAGGGAATTGAGCATTTTTCCTTGCCTTTAACCCTTGATTGCGGTCAGGCTTTCCGTTGGAAAGAAGACTCGGACGGCTGTTGGCAGGGCGTTGCTTTCGGTAAATTTTTAAAGCTTGAAAAGCTTTGTGACGGTACGGTTGTTTTGTATAATACAACAAAGGAAGAATTTGAAAATATATGGTTAGATTATTTCGACCTTAATCGCGATTACAACGAAATAATCAACGCAGTAGGAGGTAATGAAATTCTGAAAAACGCGTGTGAGTACGGTAAAGGCATACGTGTTTTAAACCAAGAGCCTTGGGAAACACTCTGTTCGTTCATTATTTCGCAAAACAATAATATAAAGAGAATAAAGGGTATTATATCAAGGCTTTGTGAAAGCTTCGGTGAAGATATGGGCGGTTACTACTCTTTTCCTACAGCCGAAAAAGTCGCATCCTTAACGCTTGATGATTTAGCGGTATTAAGGTCAGGCTTTAGAGCCAAATATATCTTAGATGCGGCAACTAAGGTAGCAAACGGCGAAATAAACCTCAGTACGCTTAAAAATCTATCTGTTGACGACGCAAGACAAGAGCTTATGAAAATAAAGGGTGTAGGACCTAAGGTTGCAGACTGCGCATTGCTATTCTCGCATAAGCATATAGAGGCATTTCCAAAAGACGTTTGGATAAAACGGGCAATGGAAAAGCTTTTCGGGGGTGAGCTTCCGCAAGAGGCGGTGCAGTATGCAGGCATTATACAGCAATATATTTTCTTTTATGCAAGAGAAACAAAGCTTGAAATATAGGGGGTAATTTATATGAAGCTATTATTTAAACAAAGGTTATTTTCTTGGCTTGACAGCTACGATATCTTTAATGAAGCAGGCGAAACTGTCTACACTGTAAAGGGTAAGCTTTCGTGGGGACATTGCTTTAAAATTTATGATGCTGTCGGCAATGAGGTTGGTACTGTAAAAGAACGGATTTTTTCTTTTCTTCCGAAGTTCGAAATTTACAAGGGCGAAAATTATCTTGGTTGTATCAGCAAAGAATTTTCGTTTTTTAAACCCAGATACAACATCGACTTTTGCGGTTACACGGTAGACGGCAACTGGCTCGAATGGGATTACAACATATATAACTCAAACGGCGAAAATATTGCAAAGGTTTCAAAAGAGCTGTGGAACTGGACCGATACATACGTAATTGATAC
>CAYQFD010000173.1:0-2143 GCA_964416795.1 uncultured Ruminococcus sp.
AAAACATTTTTAAAATCAAAACCGCCTATATAATCCGTAACCTTTTCATACTCGCGTTTTGTGATTTTTCGGTTTATGGGTGGCATTTCTAATGCTTTTCCAAGCGGTACATACTGACTCATAATACTAAAATACGCATTAGGTGCGGCTTCTCTTACAAAGTCAAAAACCCTCATTGCCTCTTTAGTTCCCTGCGGCAGTAAAAGATGCCTTATAATAACACCTTTTTGCATTATTCCGTTCTTTATAACACTCTTTGGTTGCTGTCTTAAAGCCTCTTTTAAAGCCATTTTCGCGACTTCAGGGTAATCGGGCGCACCCGAATAAAGTTCTGCCTTATCGCCGCTTAAATATTTTATATCAAGCAAAAAAATATCAATATAGCCCTCTAACATTTTAAGAGCTTCAACAGAATCGTATCCGCTCGAATTATAAACCACAGGGATTTTCGGTTTATAGATATCGAGCGCTTTTTTTATACTTAAAACATAATGACTAGGCGTCACAAGGTTTATGTTATGAGCTCCCTTTTCTTCGAGCTGCCAAAAAATTTCTGCCAAGCGTTCGTAGCTCACGGTTTTACCGAGCCTGTTGTGCGATACATCATAATTTTGACAGTAAACACAAGAGAGCGAGCAACCGCTGAAAAACACCGTTCCCGAACCGTTTGTTCCGCTTATAATAGGTTCTTCCCAATAATGTAAGCAAGCCTTTGCTACACTCGGCAACAAAGGCATTTTACAAAAACCGTTTATATTTTCAGTTTCTGTCCGCAGTGACAGGCACTTTCTCGGACACAGATTGCACAGCATTTTTCTTCTTCCCTTTTGGCTTATATTCGCAAACCTTGTGTTTAACCTGCAGGTCATCATAAGTCTTTTTAAAAGCAACCCTGCCGTTAAACTTAAAACCGCAGTTATTACATTTAAAGTCAGCAATAAACCAACGGTTGCGATATTTAAACGGACCTAATCTATTGGTTTTGCCGTTACATTCAGGACAGGTAAATTTAAGCTCGTTACGGTTAATATTATTATCGTTAATATCCGATATTGCATAAGCCTTAAACCTCAGCCTATCGTAAAAATCGGGTGAGGTTGTGTCTTTAACCAATAAATCGAACTTCTGCTTATCATAACAGGCTTTAAGCATTAAGGCGCAAACCTTGCAGTCATCAAGCGCTGTATGAAGCTCATACCCTTCAGTATCAAAGCCTAAAAGCTCTGCTGCGGCTTCAAGCGAAATCTGATTTTTACTGTCATATCCGTTATCGCGTAGCTTGCCCTGAACCAATTTCTGAAGGTCTAAATAGCCTTTCATTAAAAACTTGGGGCCGTTTTTTAAAAGAAGCTCCTCATTTTCTATGATAGTATATAGGTCAGAATTACTCCAGGTCATTGTAACTTGAGCATTTTTGCAGAATTCGTTATACATTTCTACCGCCTCTGCAAAAGGTATTCCCTCGCGCATTTTTTCGCTTGTTATACCCGTAAGCTTTGCAAATCTGCCCGAAACCTTATTTGAAATTTCAGAACGGATTGTCTTTGAAAAGGTATCAACCGTATTGAAATCACCGTCAAGCTTTACAGCACCTATCTGCAAAATCTGATTAACAAATCTTTTTTCTTGTTTATAATAAACACTGTCCCACTCTAAATCAAGAATAACATATTCCATTACTTATTTCTCGACTCCGCTTTCATTCTTTCTTCCTTGTTTAAAATTCGCTTGCGAAGTCTGATATTGTAGGGTGTGATTTCCACAAGCTCATCGCTTCTTATAAATTCGAGCGACTGTTCAAGGCTTAAAACCGAATGAGGAACAAGTCTTAACGCATCGTCAGAGCCCGAGGCACGAGTATTAGTTAACTGCTTTTTCTTGCAAACATTACATACAATATCGTCATTCTTTGGGTTCTCGCCCACTATCATACCCTCATAAACAGGAGTACCCGGACCTATAAACAAACGTCCTCTGCTTTGTGTATTAAAGAGTCCGTAGCCTGTAGCCTCACCCTGCTCGTGAACTATAATTGAGCCTGTTGAACGTTGGTCTATATCGCCCTTGTATTCCTGATAGCTGTCAAAAACGTGGTTCATAATACCGTTGCCGTTTGTATCGGTCATAAACTGTGAACGGTAGC
>CAYQFD010000174.1:0-2131 GCA_964416795.1 uncultured Ruminococcus sp.
GTCTATTATGGCAGATGCCGGCTATGCTCATATGGGTGTTGGTATTGCTACTGGTCGTGATAAGGCTGAACAGGCTGCACGCGCTGCTATCAACAGTCCTCTTATCGAAACCTCAATGGATAATGCACGCGGTGTAATTATCAGCATTACAGGTTCGGATGATATCGGTCTTGAAGAGGTTGAGCTTGCTTCTTCTATCATTTCTGATATGGCTCATCCCGATGCTACAATCATTTGGGGTGCTCAGCTTGACGATACTCTTGAAGATACTATCCGTGTTACTGTTGTTGCAACAGGTCTTGGCGACGACAGAAAGGACGATGCCGCTGACCTTTCATCATTCCTCAACAATTCAAATGACGATGATGAAACCTTCGGCGATGTTATGAGCTTCTTCAATAAATAATATCGTTTTAAATACTAAACCTTTGATTAAGTGTAAGTAGCTTTACTTTAAGCTTTAAGAGAGCAGTTGTTGGTGTGAATGCTGTAGCGGCGGTAAACGTGAATGGGCTTATGAGGGCGGTTTGAATTTAGTAGGAACCGACGTTTTCCAAACGTTATATTGGAGCGTATATGAATGTATACGTCAAAGTGGGGTAAAACCAATTTGGGTGGTACCGCGGAATTTTCAAAATTTCGTCCCAAGTGTCTTTGTGATGCTTGGGACTTTTAATTTGAGAGGTATTCATTATGTTTATTTTAGCGAGACGATGGCGTAGTTAAAGTAATATAGACTTGTTAACTACACTATTTTGAACGGAGAATTAAAATGAATAAATATAAAGAGTTTGATAATTATTTAAAAGAGTTTCCTGATGATAAGGGATATTTCGGTGAATACGGCGGCGCATTTTTGTCACCTGAGCTAGTACCTGCATTTATTGAAATCAATAATTCGTATGAGGCTATTTGCCACTCGGCACAGTTTATTAACGAGCTTCGCCGTATCAGAAAAGAATTTCAAGGCAGACCTACACCCGTTTATCACTGTGAACGCTTGTCAAAGCTTTTCGGCAACTGTCAGATTTATTTAAAGCGTGAGGATTTAAACCACACAGGTGCTCATAAGCTAAATCATTGTATGGGTGAGGGTTTGCTTGCTAAGTTTATGGGTAAGAAAAAGCTTATTGCCGAAACGGGAGCCGGTCAGCACGGTGTAGCTCTTGCTACAGCCGCGGCGTATTTCGGACTTGAGTGTGATATTTATATGGGTGAGGTTGATATTGCAAAGCAGCATCCAAATGTTATCAGAATGAAGATGTTGGGCGCCAATGTTGTTCCTGTAACACACGGCTTAAAAACGCTTAAAGAGGCAGTTGATGCCGCTTTTGATGCATATACTAAAGAATATCACGATGCTATATATTGTATCGGCTCAACTCTTGGACCGCATCCTTTTCCAAAGATGGTGCGCGATTTCCAAAGTGTTGTGGGAATTGAGGCGAGAGAGCAGTTTTTAGATATGACAGGCATTATGCCTGATGCTGTCTGTGCGTGTGTCGGTGGTGGCTCTAATTCGCTTGGTATGTTTACACCTTTCCTTCAGGACCCTGTTGAAATCTACGGTGTTGAGCCCTTGGGCAAAGGCTCAAATGTAGGTGACCACGCGGCCACAATGAAATTCGGCACAAAGGGAAGACTACACGGCTTTGAAAGCTATCTTTTACAGGATGAAAACGGCGAGCCGTTGCCTGTTTATTCAATAGCCAGTGGACTCGATTACCCAGGTGTAGGTCCTGAACACGCATATCTTCGCGATAAAGGCAGAGTTCATTACGAAGCTGTGACCGATGAGGAGGCTATGGAAGCGTTCTTCCTACTCAGTCGTTTTGAAGGAATTATACCTGCGATTGAAAGCTCACACGCCGTCGCATACGCTATTCGGTATGCTAAGGAGCATAACACAGGCTCTATTCTTACTTGCCTTTCGGGTAGAGGCGATAAGGATATAGATTATGTTTATGAAAAATATGGCTGTGGTGAGCAATTTAATCTCGATAAATATGTGAAATAACAAAAAATTATCTTGACTTTATTTGCGGCTTGTAGTACAATGTACAGGTCGCAAATGAATATGCTGCTATGGCTCAGGAGGTAGAGCGCATCCTTGGTAAGGATGAGGTCACCA
>CAYQFD010000175.1:0-2129 GCA_964416795.1 uncultured Ruminococcus sp.
CCACGGCGGGTTTGACGGCGGTGCCGTAGCAAGCGACGGAACGATTGAAAAGGACATTAATCTTAATATTTGCCTAATGCTCTCTTCACTTTTAGAGCAAAACGGTTTTGAGGTTATAATGACGAGGACCACAGATATTTCTACCGATGATACCAAAAGTGACAAAATCGCCACAAGAAAAAAGAGTGATTTAAAAAACCGCCTTATGCTTATGGAAAAATACGATGATGCTGTTTTTGTGAGTGTTCATCTTAATAAATTTACAACCTCTGCCGCGAGCGGCTCGCAGATTTTTTACAGTGGCAATGATGATGATTCAAAAAGGTTAAGCGACCTAATTCAAAATTCGATAGTAAGTAAAATTCAAAAAGACAATACGAGAGTCAATAAAAAAGCAACCTCCAGTACTTATATTTTACATAATGCCACAGTTCCCGCGGTGCTTGTGGAATGCGGTTTCATAAGCAATAAAACCGAACTCGAACTTCTTAAAACCGAAGACTATCAAAACAAAATGGCATTCTGCATTTATTGCGGAATTTTAGATTTTTTCAAAGAAAGTTAAGGAGATATAAAATGTCACCAAAAGCAAAATCCGTTTATATTTGTAACGAATGTGGCTATGAGTCTGCAAAATGGCTTGGAAAGTGTCCGTCCTGCAACAATTGGAATACCTTTGAAGAGCAGTTGTCAGTTCCTTCCAGCACCGGAATTTCTTTAAATAACACTTCAAAGGCAGTTGCAAGGCCATTATCTGAGATTACATTTTCTGATGAGCCGCGCTTTGTCACCAATATTTCAGAGCTTGACCGCGTGCTAGGAGGCGGTATTGTAAAAGGCTCTGTAGTGTTGCTTAGCGGTGACCCAGGTATAGGCAAATCTACCATATTGCTTCAGGTTTGTAATGCCTTGCAAAGCGAACTTAATATACTTTATGTTTCGGGCGAAGAGTCGGCAATGCAGATTAAAATGCGCGCATCCCGTCTTGGAGTAGAAAGCGATAAGGTTTCCATTATGACCGAAACCGACACTATGTGCGTTTGCGAGTATATCCGTTCTTCAAAGCCTGATATTGTGATGATAGATTCTATTCAAACAATGTCCATTGCTGAGCTTTCCTCTTCACCCGGAAGCATTGTACAGGTCAGAGAATCCACAAATATGCTGCTAAGAACAGGCAAAAGTCTTGGAATTCCAATTTTTATTGTAGGTCACGTTAATAAGGGCGGTGATATTGCAGGACCTAAGGTTATGGAGCATATCGTTGATACCGTGCTTTATTTTGAGGGCGAGAGAAACCAGTCTTACCGAATTTTGCGCGGCATTAAAAACCGCTTCGGCTCAACAAACGAAATTGGTGTATTTGAAATGACCGAAAAAGGTCTTATTGAAGTTGAAAACCCCTCTGCAATGCTCTTATCGGGCAGAATGGCAGATGTTTCTGGCGGATGCATCACCTGTGTTATGGAAGGCACACGTCCCATTCTTGCAGAGGTTCAAGGGTTAGTTACACCAAGCGGTTTCGGAAATGCCCGAAGAACTGCCACAGGCTTTGATTATAACAGACTTAACCTGCTTATTGCAGTGCTCGAAAAGCGTATCGGTCTTAGCTTTACTAATCTTGATACTTATGTAAATATCGTAGGCGGAATGCGGCTTGACGAGCCTGCCGCAGATTTAAGCGTTGCGCTGTCCCTTGTTTCAGGTCTTCGTGATATCCCGATTGATGAAAAACTAATCGCATTCGGAGAAATCGGTCTTTCGGGCGAGCTTCGCTCTGTTCCGCGCGCGCAAGCGCGTATCAACGAAGCCGCAAGACTTGGTTTTACAAAATGCATTCTTCCAAAGGCTTGTATAAAGCAGATTTCCTCCTGCCCCGATTCCTTAGAGCTTATCGGTGCTGTAAGTCTTAAACAGGCCATTTCCGTCATAAAATAATCTTGGTGTGAAATACGGACAGTCACTGTCAACACTTGCTACTGTCGTACATTTTTCAAGGCAGCAATAGCCCTCCTTTTGAAATTGACATTCCTCCGCACACTGAATAATCCCCATTTATATCACCAAAAATATTATTTGAATTAATATTAAAAATATGCAAAAAGCGGTCGAAATTCGACCGCTTTTAA
>CAYQFD010000176.1:0-2107 GCA_964416795.1 uncultured Ruminococcus sp.
ACCTGCTGATTACAAATCAGCTGCTCTACCAACTGAGCTACACCAGCATTTTTCGCTTGCCACTCAAGGCGCCTAAATAATATACCACACTTGTCCTTTAATGTCAAGAATTATTTTTATTTTTATCCCTTTTTCACTAAAAATATTTTAAAACATATTATATTAATAAAACGGGCAGACAGCAGTCTGCCCGTAAATAGCAAATTAGTCCAATGCCGATGTATCAAGCTCGGTAAACCTCGCCAAGAATTCTCGCAAATCGTCAATATCCTTTTGTATACCGCCTACAACATTACTTTCAAAATTCATAGGCATAACAGGGTCGTGAACACTAAGTCTCAGTAAAAACCAACCGTTTTCAGTAGAAACGCGGATACCCTCACGGTTATCGTCTGCAATTTTATAAGTCGGTACGGTTTTGGCGTACCTTTCAAGCTCCTCAATAACCTTTAGACCATAGGTTTTAAAATCCGGTGCAGTTATATTAAAGCGAACTTCCTTTTCTTCCTTTGCACATTCGAGAGTCTTAAGAAGCTTGTTAATATCAGTGCCGCGTGCGAGCTCGATAACAATTTTTGTTACAAGATAAGCACCGTCATCAAGGAAGTAGTTTTCCTTTAATGCTGCGTGACCAGAGGTTTCAATAGCAAGAGGGCAATCCTTACCCTCATTTGTAAGCTCGATTGCTTTATTTATGACATTTTTATAGCCTCTGCGATAACGGTAATGAACACCGCCAAGGTCATTTTCAATGAATTTCTTAAGACCGTCGCTTGTAACAGAATCGGTTACGATATAAGCTCCCTTTCTTCCCTCTGCCGCGATATAAGAAGCAAGTGCAATAAGACGGTTACGGTTGATTTCCTCACCATCAGAGCCGACACAGCCCGCTCTGTCAACATCAGTATCGAAAATAAGACCTAAATCAGCATTATTTTCTTTAACTGCCTTGCAAATGCTTTCCATTGCCTGAGCGTTTTCGGGATTAGGAATATGGTTAGGGAACATACCGTCAGGCTCTAAAAACTGACTGCCTGTAATATCAGCACCGAGGGGCTTCAAAACTCTTTTTGCATAAAATCCGCCCGCGCCGTTGCCCGCGTCAACCACAATCTTATAGTTCGATAGCGGTTTATCTTCTTCGGTTTTGCCAACAGCATCGCAAATCATACGGCGAAGTCTTGCCGCATAAATTGCCATAAAGTTAACTTCAACCGAAACGCCCGCACAAGTAGAAACAATCTCCTCGCCATTGTTGGCAAGCTTTACAATTTCGCTAAGGTCCGGACTATCAATGCCGCCCTCGCGAGTAAAGAATTTTAGTCCGTTCCTATCAAACGGATGGTGGCTTGCAGTAATCTGAATTGCGGCGTCGGTATGCATATCAACAGTTGTCATAAACATAGCAGGAGTTGATGCCAGACCGCAATCAAGCACAGTAGCACCTGCATTTATAATTGCCTGCTTTACATGCTTTGAAATTTCTTCGCCTGTAATACGGGAATCGTGACCTACCGCTATAAGTAGCTTAGAGGGATTAACCCCAAACTTGTTTACATACCAAGAAACAAAAGCGGCGGTAATATCGTAAACCGCTTCATTTGTAAGGTTAACCTCTTTGCCTCCTAAATTGCTTGCAATACCTCGAATGTCGGTACCGCTTTTTAGTGAACTGTAATCCATAATTAAAACTCCTTTAGCAAACACGAATAATCCGAACCTGATTTTAGAGGTGAGATTTTCGTCTTTGCATTGTTAAAATACTCGTAAATCCGAAAGGATTCACTGCGTTTTGTGCCTCGCACAGTCAAAAATCTCACATCTATAAAATTCAGTGACCTAAAATGAGCAGAATTTTGTGTGATTTTTGGTGCGAAAGAGTCCGTAAGGCTAACGCCTACGGACGATGACAAACCGAAAAGCGCCGAAATTATGCCATTTTAGGCAGGTTCGGATTATTCGTGTTTGCTTAAAACTTAGTAAAAAAGAACTCCGCTGAAAAATACCCGATTACTATAAGAGAAATAGCCGCCGCGGTATAAATCATCGATTTTATAAATAATCTTTTAGAATTTTTACTTGCCATCAAAAACACCTCAAAAGAAGT
>CAYQFD010000177.1:0-2063 GCA_964416795.1 uncultured Ruminococcus sp.
AAGGGATTATCTTCAACAGCGTTGCAGAAAACCACAAGCTTTGCACAGCCAATACAGTCGCGGTCAGCAGTAATTTCTGCGGTTTCGCGTACAATCTGGCCCATAAGCTTTACGGCATGCATATTAAGTCCTGCCTTTGTAGAGCCTATATTGACAGAAGAGCAAATATTATTTGTAACCGAAAGTGCTTCGGGAATAGAACGGATAAGAGCCTCGTCACCTGCCGAAAAGCCCTTGTGAACGAGTGCTGAATAACCGCCTATGAAATTAACACCAGTAGCTTCTGCCGCTCTTTGAAGTGATTTAGCATATTTAACAGGGTTTCCGCCTGATGAGGCAACAAGCATAGCAATCGGTGTTACTGAAATACGCTTGTTTATAATAGGTATTCCGAACTCTTTTTCGATATCTTCGCCCACCTTTACAAGATTGCCCGCAAGGCGTGTAATTTTGTCATAAATCTTTTGGCAGGCTTTGTCCTCGTCAGAGTCGGCGCAGTCAAGCAGGGAAATACCCATTGTAACTGTACGAATGTCAAGATTTTCTTCGGAAATCATATTAATGGTTTCCATTATATCTTTAATGTTAATCATTTACCGTTACCTCTAAATTCTGTGCATTGAGTTAAAAATTTCTTCATGCATAACACGTATATCAAGGTTGTTTTTTTCACCCAGAGTTTTCATTTTATCCGAAAATGCTGCGAATGAGCAGTTAAGGTCTTTAATTTCGGTAAGCATAACCATTACAAACATATCCTGCAAAACAGATTGTGTTATATCAAGAATGTTTACTCTACATTCCGAACATACACTGCTAACCTTAGAGATGATACCAACATTGTCCTTGCCTATTACGGAAACTATTGTTTTCATTTTAAAATCCCCTCTATAACATATACTAATACAATTTTATCATAACTTAAAATCAATATCAATTAAAAAATATACGAATAATACCGATAAGTTTTTTCGAATTTTGTATTTTGTGCTGAAAACGTCATATTTTGTGGATTGTTAGAAAAATAACACAATATATTGTTGACAAATCACTATATATAGGGTAAAATAGTCTTGCTCTCTCAAAAAGAGCGAGATGTAGATTTTAAAGGAGCAAACAATGGAACACAGGAATTGGAACGGATTTAAAGGCGGAAAATGGCAGGAAGAAATTAATGTCCGCGATTTTATACAGAACAACTATACAGCTTATGAGGGGGATTCTGCATTTTTAGCCTCTGCTACAAAGCGCACCAATGAGCTAATGAAGAAGCTTAATGCCCTTTTTGCACTTGAACGTCATTTGGGCGGTGTTCTTGATATTGATACCGAAACTGTGTCTTCGCTTACGAGTTATGCCCCTGGCTATATAGATAAGGAAAACGAACTTATTGTAGGTATGCAGACCAACCGCCCCTTAAAACGCGGTGTAAACCCATTCGGCGGAATGAGAATGGCGCGTCAGGCTTGTGAGGCTTACGGTTATAAGCTTAATGAAAAAATCGAAACTCAATTCAAATTCAGAACCACTCATAACGACGGTGTTTTCAGAGCATATACCGATGAAATGCGCTTAGCCCGTAAAAGCCACGTTATAACAGGTTTACCCGATGCTTACGGCAGAGGAAGAATTATTGGTGACTACCGTCGCGTAGCGCTTTACGGTGTGGACAGACTTATTGAGGAAAAGAAAAAGGACAAAAAGGCGCTTGATAAAGTTCTTTTTGACAATGATAATATCCGACTTTCCGAAGAGCTTTATAAGCAGTTAGAATTTTTATCTCTTATGAAGAAAATGGCAGAGATGTACGGCTTTGATATAAGCGGTCCTGCCGCTAATACCAAGGAGGCAATCCAGTGGACATATTTTGCCTATCTTGCCGCTATCAAGGAGCAAAACGGTGCGGCAATGTCACTCGGTCGTGTGAGCACATTCTTTGATATTTATATTGAAAGGGATATTAAAGCGGGTATTCTTGATGAGTCCTCTGCTCAAGAGCTTATCGACGATTTCGTAATGAAGCTCAGAATTGCAAGACATTTGAGAACCCCCGAATATAACGA
>CAYQFD010000178.1:0-2061 GCA_964416795.1 uncultured Ruminococcus sp.
ACAGTGCAAGTGCAGTTGTTTCAAGCACACATAAGTAATCCCTTGAGATTGTAAACTAATCATTGACTGATAAGTTTTTATAGTGTTAATTGCACAGTCCCTGTATTCCTTAAAAATTTATTATATAAAGGAGTTTTTATCATGGAAGTTATTTATCCTAAAGCTTGTGGTGTTGACGTGCACAAATCTTTTATAGTAGCTGTTATTTGTGACTCTACTTCCGTCAAACCTCAATATCTTCGTAAACGTTTTTCTACTTTTAACAATTCTTTAATCGATTTTAGAAATTGGTTATTAGCTAACGATTGTCAGAATGTATGCATGGAATCTACTGGTAAGTATTATGTCCCTGTATACAATGCATTAGAAGGTCATATTTCTAATGTCGTCGTTGCTAATCCTAAATGGGTTAGATGTATTAAAGGCGAAAAAGATGATAACAAAGATGCCAAATGGATTGCTGATCTTTTTAAACTTGGAATAGTACGTGGTAGTTTTATTCCAAACAAAGATATTAGAATCCTCAGAGAACTTACTCGATACCTTTACAAATTAACTAATATGCGTACCTCAGAAAAGAACAGATTTACAAATGCTCTTACTGTTGGTAATTGCAAATTAGATATGGTTTTCTCTGATATTTTTGGTAAAACATCTTCTGCTATCATCAATACTATTTTATCACAAAATGAATATAATGACGAAGATATTTTAAAAAATATTGATAAACATTGCAAATCATCAAATGAAGATATTCTTAGTTCTATAAGTGGTATCTCTTGGGAAACCTCTCAAAAGCAACGTATGAATGTCATTCAAGAACATATTGATTATTTAGATAAATCAATTAAAACCATAAGAGAAATAATTGATTCTATTGTTGCACCCTATGAAAGTGCTATTAATCTTTTATGTTCTATCCCTGGTATTAAGCGTAATTCTGCAATAACAATTATTTCTGAAATTGGTACAGATATGAGTCAGTTTTCTTCTCACTATCGTTTAACTTCTTGGGCCGGTTTGGCACCTGGTTGCAATGAATCTGCTGGCAAAAAGAAATCTGTTAAAATTTCTAGAGCTGGTGTTTATCTAAAACCTGCACTTGTTGAAGTTGCTCATTGTGCTGTAAAAGATAAAAACAATGATTATTATGCTAAAAAATTTAATTTGCTTTCTAAACGTAGAGGAAAGAAACGCGCTTATATTGCTATTGCTAGAAAGATATTAGTTGCAATTTATCATATGCTTTCTACTGGTGAATTTTTTAATCCTACAGATGCCTCAAAAGTTGAAACTACTGATAAAGATAAAATAAAATTCACTAAAAATAATTTTATGCAATCAACAAAGCAACTTATATCTCTCGGCTTAACAATAGATGAATTACAAACGTTTATAACATCTAAAATATCAGAATCTACTCCCGTTATATAATTTAAATTTCTGGGGGTAAGGGGGAACTATGCCCTTTTTCTATTATTTTGGTTTTATTTTTATAAATTTTTCTTTCAAACTAATCTTCCTCTCTTTTAATAAAAGTTTCACATTCTTTTTCATTTACCAAATTAATGTCATTTTATCATAATATTGTTTTGCTTTCTACTATTTTTACAAAAAATATAGATTAGTTATATTTCAAACTAATCTATAAATTATTTATCAAAAACATTTTATTTCCCACAAGAATCACAATAAGGACATCCTTCGCACTCTTTCTTTTTACTACCTTTAAATAGTATAAAGAACACTAATATTGCTATAACTGCGATAACAATTATATTTGCTAAGTTAAAAGTTCCATTCTTTATTCTATTTCCAATTTGATAAACCAATGTAGCTAGAATCCAAGCAAAAACTGTCTGGAAAGTTACTGCTTTCAATAATTTTTTAGTTCCGCCTAATTCTCTCTTCATAGCACCTATAGCTCCGAAACATGGTGCACTAAATAAATTAAATACCATAAATGCATATGCAGATGAAGCTGTAAAGAAACTGAATATACCGCTTCCAAAAATTTGACTACCTTGTTTTACATCTTCTGCTAAACCTGAAATTACTGAC
>CAYQFD010000179.1:0-2024 GCA_964416795.1 uncultured Ruminococcus sp.
TAAGTGTTATAGGTCAAAATCGTTTTGGCAGATATGTGTTTGATAGTGTTCCAAACAACTTAATTGAAAATGTAAGGGTGCAGAAAGTTTTTAAACCAGTTGTATTAAAAGTTATTGATTATCTTGAAACTATGGAAGGGTGTTCGTGGAGAGGAAGAACATCAAAAGATAAGAAAGAAGTCAATGCTTTTGTAGAAATGTGGAAAAATCAGCAGCAAAATTAATACGGTAATAAGAAAATCAGGTTTTAAGACCGGTTCCATTTTGAGTGTCGGTCCCAAAGAAAAACCTCCTTGAGATTTCTCAAGGAGGTTTTCAATTTATAAACAATATATTATGCTTTTTTCTTGTCCACTGCTCTGTGAATAACCTTAATTATCTCAACAATAGGAATGATAAGGACAGCAAGACCGAAGGCAATACCGTATTCTAGAAGATCTAGGTGAGCAAGCTCAAAGGCTTTTGCAAGAAAATCTACCTCTATAACGAGCGTTGTAAGGATAAGCGATAATGCAGCTGCACCCCAGAGCCACAGATTCTGACCCTTCATCTTGAAGATTGAACCGTGAAGAGATCTCATATTGAACGCGTGGCAGATTTCACAAAGAGAAAGGGTGAGAAATGCCATAGAAGTGCCGAGCATTTCTGCGGAATAGGTTCCCGCAAGAATGGCTTCTGCGTGTTGCAGTTCTGCCAGCCAAAATCTACCAATCAGGTAGGATATCATAGTAATAACTGTAACAAGAACACCCTGATATGCAACTGCAAATCCAAGTCCTCCGGCAAAGATACCTTCCTTGCTTTCGCGAGGCTTACGCTTCATAATATTGGATTCGGGCTTTTCCATACCGAGAGCAAGAGCAGGGAAACAGTCTGTAATAAGGTTTATCCAAAGCAAATGAACGGGTGCAAAAATCGTAAATCCAAAGAGCGTTGCAAAGAATATAGTAAGCACTTCGGAAAGATTTGATGCAAGGAGGAACTGAATAGCCTTGCGGATGTTATCGTAAATTCTTCTTCCTTCGCCTACGGCAGAAACGATTGTAGCAAAGTTATCATCTGCAAGAATCATATCAGCAACATTCTTGGTAACGTCAGTACCGGTGATTCCCATACCAACGCCGATATCTGCATTCTTGATAGAAGGAGCGTCATTAACGCCGTCGCCTGTCATAGCGGTAACTTTGCCTTTCTTGCGCCAAGCATTGACAATTCTTGTCTTATGCTCGGGCTGAACACGTGCATAAACCGAATATTTTTCAACTGCGGTTTCAAATTCCTCATCAGAAATTTCGTCAAGCTCGGCACCTGTGATAGCCTGAGAAGCATCTGTAATAATGCCAAGCTGCATTGCGATAGCGACAGCCGTGTCTTTGTGGTCGCCTGTAATCATAATTGGGCGGATACCTGCGTTGCGGCATTCATCAATTGCAGGCTTAACCTCAGGACGAACAGGGTCGATCATACCCACCAGACCTATAAAGCAAAGGTCACATTCAACAGTTTCGGAATCATATACCGAGGGCTCGGCAGAGAGTTCCTTTTTAGCCGCCGCAAGAACACGGAGAGCTCCATCCGCCATACCCTTGTTTGCGGCAAGTATGTCAGCACGAATTTCTTCGGTCATTTCTACAACTTTACCGCCCACGAGAGCCTTTGTGCATCTCTTTAGAAGTTCGTCAGGCGCGCCCTTTGTGAACTGAACGAGAGAACCGTCAGCAGTCTTATGGATTGTAGACATCATCTTTCTGCCCGAATCGAAAGGCACTTCGCCGATTCTGAGAAACTCGTTCTTTTGAGTGTTCTTAGAAAGACCGAGCTTTTCTGCATAGTTAACAAGAGCACATTCAGTAGGCTCACCAACAGCTGTGCCGACTTCTGTATCAAATTCCGCATCAGAGCAGAGCGACATAGCGTTTGCAAGAAGTGCTTCATCATCACCGTAGTAATCAACAACTGTCATCTTATTTTGTGTAAGGGTACCGGTTTTATCCGAGCAGATAATTTGTGTGCATCCGAGAGTT
>CAYQFD010000180.1:0-1983 GCA_964416795.1 uncultured Ruminococcus sp.
AAGTTCGTTAAAGAAAATATGGTTTGCAAAATCCTTTCCTATAAGGGCAAGGTTTTCGGTGTTGAGCCTACAACATTTGTTGAGCTTGAAGTAACCAAGACCGACCCCGGCTTCAAGGGAGATACTGCAACAAATGCTACAAAGCCTGCTACTGTTGAAACAGGCGCAGAAATCCGTGTTCCTCTCTTTATAGATGAAGGCGATATGGTAAGAATTGATACGCGTACCGGCGAATATATGGAACGTGCATAAGGAGAATAGTGTAATGGATATTTGTGAAAAGATTGCTTATATTAAGGGCTTAGCAGAAGGTCTTGAGTTAGACGGTGCTACAAAAGAGGGTAAAATTCTTAATGCTATCATCGACTTGCTCGGCGATATCACAGAGGAAATCTGCGATATTGAAGAGGGCTGCGATGAGCTCTGTGAGCAGATTGATGCTGTTGATGAGGATTTAGCTTCTTTAGAAGAAATAATCTATGATGAAGATGATGATTGCGATTGCGACTGTGACGATTGCTGTGACTGTGATGATGAGGTTTACGAAATCGAATGTCCTGCTTGCAACGATGTTATTTATCTTGATGCTGATATGCTTGAAGAAGAGGGTATGGTTTGCCCCAACTGCGGCACCGACCTTGAGTTTGATTTTGATTGTGACTGCGAATGCGGTTGTCACGACCAAGAGGAAACCGAAGAATAATTAATATTTCAAAAAACCGCACTTTTTGTGCGGTTTTTTAGTGTAACAGGTTCGACTAGGCGGTGAAATAATGAAAACCGAATTAAAGCTACAGTATGAGGTTTGCGAAAACACAGAAGCCCCCGATACAGTGCCGGCTATAATCGTTGCGGCGGGTAATTCCACAAGAATGGGCACGAATAAGCAGCTTATGGAGATTATGGGTATTCCTGTAATTGCGAGAACGTTAATGGCTTTTCAAAACTCCTCTAGTATTGGCAGAATAATTCTTGTTGCAAAAGCGGAAGATATATTTGTGTTTCAAATGCTGGCAGAAAAATACCGCATTTCCAAAGTGTCGGACATTGTCTGTGGCGGAAAATGCCGAGCGGAATCGGTTTTAAAGGGCTTTGAAAGGCTTGAGGATAAGGAAAAGAACGTTCTTATTCACGATGGCGCACGTCCGCTTGTAAGTGAAGAAATAATTGCTTCTGTAGCTAAAGCGCTCGAAAGTTACCCAGCCGCCGCCTGCGGTGTAAGGGTGAAGGATACTCTTAAAGAGGTTGCTGAAAACAGGAATATAATAAAAACGGTTGACAGAAGCTCACTTTTTGCCGTTCAGACTCCGCAAGGAGTAAGAAAAGAGGATTATTTAAAAGCGGTTAAGAATTTGGAAAATATAGAAACGGTTACTGATGATATGTCGGTTATGGAATTGGCTGGGTATACCTGCCTTATGGTTGAGGGAAGCTATAAAAATATTAAAATTACCACGCCGGAGGATATACAGTTGGCAGAAAATTTTTTAAGTGTGGAGTGAGTGTGCGTGAGAATAGGTCACGGCTATGATGTTCATAAATTGGTTGAATGTAGAAATCTGGTTCTAGGCGGCGTTAAAATACCTTTCCAATTAGGGCTTTTAGGTCATTCTGATGCCGATGTTTTGTTACACGCTGTTTGCGATGCCTTATTAGGCGCGGCGGCGCTTGGAGATATAGGCAAGCATTTCCCTGACAGTGACGAGAATTTAAAGAATATTGACAGCAGGATTCTGCTTAGGAAAACTGTAGAGCTTTTGAAGCAAAAGGGTTACAGAATCGAGAATATTGACGCTACAGTTATAGCACAAAAACCGAAACTGGCACCGTACATTCCCGAAATGCGCGAAAATATTGCGAGCGACTGCGGTTTAGAGCTTGACGGTGTAAACGTAAAAGCCACAACGGAGGAGGGGCTTGGTTTCACAGGCGACCTCTCGGGCATTTCTGCGCACGCGGTTTGTATCATAGATAAGTTCTAAA
>CAYQFD010000181.1:0-1978 GCA_964416795.1 uncultured Ruminococcus sp.
GCTAAAACAAGGCTTAAAATTTTAACTAATGTTTTCATAAAAAATCTCTCCTACAATATTTTTATGCATAAATGCATTTTGTTTTAATATTATAATACACATTATTGTCAATGTCAATACTAAATGCATAATTATGCATTTTTTTTTATTTTATGCAATCATTTACTTGTATGCAAAGTGTAAAATTTTGGTATCTGGGAGCCTCAATATGTAGGTCGGCTTTAGCCGACACGTTAATTTTGCATTTTGCATTTTGAATTTTGCATTATAGTATACTGTGCATACTTGGTTTGCTGTCCTCTACGAGCTGATGTAATAGCGTTTTTACAGTACTTGAATATTCATAAAAAATCTTGTTGTCAGGGGAGTTGCTGTAGACCACTAAAGAACTAATAGCAAGCTCTATCTCGTCTATGTCAGCGTGGTTAGTAAAAATCGAAAGTACGCCTTCTTTTTCGTCCCAGTAGTTCTCAAGCTCTTTTGCGCTTTTATACGCGTTTTTGTCTGATTCGTATATGTCAATACATTCGCTTAATATCTCGTTTGCGGCTTCACAGGTTTTTATTGTGTAAAAATATCCTGTAAGGTAGGATGCTACAACAAAGACTAGAAGAATCGCGGCTGGTATAAGTCTTTTCAAGTTTTATCCCTCTTTTTAATAACGGTTTTGGTGCCTTGACGGTCAAGTGTCATTAAGAACACATCTTCGATTTTTGTATTACCAAGCTGTTTTTTAAATTCTTTGAGTGACATATTCAAAGCCTTTAACGATTCTTTCATTATTATTCCGTCGCTTATAACGGGAAGCGGTAATGCGGCAGGCTCTTTTTTTATTTTGAGGTCACCCACAGTTGCGGGCTGTTCCTTTGATTTTAAAAGCACACTTAAATTGCCGTTTACTTCAAGCACAGCAAAGGAAACCGTGCTTATGTCAAACACGTTTTGCCCACGCAGTAATTCGATAAGGTCGATAACAGTCATTCGTACGGTTTTCATTGCCTGCTGGTCGACAACACCGTTTTTAATGACAACTACGGATTTTCCGTTTAAAAGCTTTCTTGCTATCATACTTTTCATTGCAACAACCGAAACTACTATTTCAAGTATTACCAATATAAATATGGCAGTCACACCGCTTAAAATCGGCTGTGTTGTGTCTTGCAGCGGAATAGCGGCGATTTCGGATATAAGCAGGGTAATTACCAGCTCATTAGGCTGCATATCGCCAATTTGCCTTTTGCCCATAAGCCTTATACCTAAGGTCACGAGAAAATAGAGTATTATTGTGCGAATAATTGTTGTTATCATTATACTCACCCACAATATTATTGGCTTATGTATGCTGTTTATACGAAAATTTGATTTTATATCGCCACTTATAAAGATACAATCAAAATTCCAGATGGCAAGAAACCCGATTTTTTGCTGATTATGTTAGTTTTTACTAAAAAAACGTTAGAAAAAAGCAGAAATTTTATTTGAGGTATTGCTTTTTCAGTGAAAATAGTTTAATATAATAAAGGAGTATTATATACCGACAGTTAATATGTTAAAAGGAGAAAATTTATGAAAAGAATTTTAGCAATTATCACATCTCTGGCACTTCTTTTGAGCGTTGTTATTATTCCGTCTGCATTTGTTGTAAACGCAGAGGAAACAACACCTAAATATTATGTAAAGGCAGAGGCAGACGGTGGTAGCAACACGAATGACGGTTTATCCGCAGAAACCGCTCTTGCTACAATCAATGCAGCACAGACACTTATTGCGGAAGGTGATACAGACACCACAGGACAGGACGGTACAATTATTGTAATCGGTAGAGTAGAGTTTGACGGTGGCGTAGCCCACACAGGTATGATTACAATCAAGGGTAACGACAGTAATTCAAAACTTACATACAAATCAGAGCAAATTACCAATGCCGCAGGCGAAACTATGAATGCAGTCATATGCAAGGGACCTACAACTTTTGACA
>CAYQFD010000182.1:0-1905 GCA_964416795.1 uncultured Ruminococcus sp.
AACGAAGATTTTACACACACACTTCTCATAGTCGGCACCGGCAGAAACCCCAACCCGCAAAACATACTTCTCGCCGCACACACGCGCGATGCTTTTGCACGGCGGATGAGCACATACGATTACACAAACGCACGGCTCATCCATATTGAGGCCGTGCGCGAACCGTAATCTGCCAATATTTTTCTAAACTTCCAAAGGGTTTGTAACAAAATGAACCCCGCCCTGTCAAGTAGACAGTGTAAATAACAAAAATTTATGATATGCACTCCACAATTTTTGTGGGGTGTATATTTTTATGCTACCATTAAATTATGATACTCTATTGGTGATAAACAACCAAGTTTCTCTTGATAACGATTGTTGTTGTAATAATAGATGTATTCTTCTACTGCTGTCTTAAGTTCCTCAAATGTATCAAATTTTCTTAAATAATACATTTCCGTTTTCAAAAAACCCCAGAAGCTTTCCATTGGTCCATTATCAATGCATTTGCCTACTCGTGACATACTTTGTAGCATATGAGCTTGTGCTAATTTGTTTTTAAATGTCGGACTTGTATACTGGAAGCCTCTATCGCTGTGGAAAAGTGGTGTTGCTCCGGGATTTTCGGATACTGCAATATCAAATGTTTGAAACACTATTTCGTTATTGTTCCTATGACCGAATACAAATGAAACAATTCTTTTATCACATAAATCAAGAATTGCACTCAAATATGCTTTTTGTTCATTTCCATATTTGAACTCTGTGACATCCGTCAACCATTTTTGATTGATGCTTTCTGCATTAAACTCTCTGTTTAAGATGTTTTCAGCAGCCTGCTCTTTAGGATTGCTTTTAGTGCACGAATGCGTTTGTCTTCGTACAACTGACGACAACCCCAATACACGCATTATTCTGCGAATCCTTTTATGATTGTAATTAGTTCCGTGTTTTCTGTTGATATGTATTTTCATCATTTTTGTGCCAAATACGCCATTGTGCTTGTTGTACATATCTGTAATTCTTTCTGCTAATTGCTCGTTTTCTAATTGTCTTTTACTCGGTTTCCTTTTTAACCATTTGTAATATGAAGAACGATTGATATTAAGCAAATCACACAACCACTCAATCGGATAGTTATACTCCAAATGACATTCTTTGATGGTTATGAAGTTATTTTCTAATCTAACTCCGCTCAGCGTCGCCTCCTTTCTACCTCCTGCAATTTTTTTAGGACATTTATCTCCATTTCGAGCCGTTTTTTCTCTGCTTCCAAAATCTGATTTTGAGCTTTAAGACGGTCTATCTCTGTCAAATCCGATTCAGCTTTAGCTTTGCCTCTACCATCAATTAAACCATCAATACCTTTTTGTTCGTACTTGCGTACCCAAAGATAAATTTGTTGATATGAAACATTGTATGTATCCATTGTTAATGCATAATCTTTATTATTGGAAATGCAATATTTGACAATTTCCATTCTTTCTTCAAAAGTGGTCTTTTTAGCCATGTTTTTGCTCCTTTTATTATTATTTTTAAAGCTGCCATGACTATTATACCTCTTTAACCACTTTCTGAAAATATTATTTGCTGAAATTCTATATTTTTTACAAATATCATTTATACTCATTCCACCCGAAAGATAATCATTTATTGCTTTGTTCTTGAGTTCATTGTCCCATTTTTTCTGTTTCCTATCCGGTTTGAAAATCTCATCTCCAAACAATTTGTAATTTTGACACCATACGTTTACTGTGTTCATATGAACATTGAACCTTTTTGCTAATTTCCTGCATCCGCCTTCTTTATTCATATATGCGGTTACAACCTGTATTTTCAACTCGTAACTATATTTATCCATAAAAAAACCCCTTAGAATAGTCTTGAAATGTTTTTGTTATTTCAAGTGTCTACTCTAAGGGG
>CAYQFD010000183.1:0-1887 GCA_964416795.1 uncultured Ruminococcus sp.
AGCTGCTTAATAAAACAGGGGGAATTATACAAGGTCTGTCGGGTAGTCCGATTTTACAGAATGGTAAGCTTGTCGGCGCTGTAACACACGTTCTTATCGACGACCCAACAAAAGGCTACGGCATATTTGCTGAGAATATGCTGGAAACCGCGCAAGGTGTAGCGGACGAACAATTAAAAGAAGCATCATAAAATTTATATTGTAGTGACAGGCGTCCCCGACTGTCCGTTAAAAAACCCAAGACCTTAACCGTCTTGGGTTTGATTTATTAATATGAATTTGTTAGGGTTGTTTTCAATATATTCACATACCTCGTTGTAATCTTCTTGATTGCGAATTATATGGTCGTAATATCTTGGTTGCCAAATATTTTTTTGGTATTCCTTGTTGCAAAATCTTTTAAATGTGCTAATGAATTTTGAGACGGATGAATTTCTGTTATCAATTTTAATTGGTTTATCTGTAGGGACAGGCGTCCCCGACTGTCCGTCTTTAACCGACAAAATTAAATGTATGTGGTCTGGCATGATTACATATTTATCTACCGATATATTATCGTAAAAATTATTCAATTGATTTATGTATTTATCGGCAATTTTACCGTAATTGGATAATTGTATTTGCGGACAGTCGAGGACGCCTGTCCCTACAATAATATTCGATAATATCTGCTGACGGTTTTGAACACATATTGTAATGAAATATGCACCGTTTTGACTGTAATCGTAATTTTCTAATCTGTTGCGTTTTCTCTTAGGTAAATCCATTTATATCACCAATAGTATTATACCATAAATTAAAAATATTGCAATTTTTTACATTATATGATAAACTAAATATTGCCAAACTATAATTAGATACTTGAAATTCGAAAAACACTTACATAGGGGTTAGTATACCCTTTTTTCTTGCGTCTTGAATTTGATAAAAATGCAGATTCCATCGACGTGAGTACTTAGTGTTTTTCGTATCGATATAGTTTGGCGACTATCGGAGTTTGCGTTTTTTGTGCGGTTACTTCGGTAGCCGCATTTTTTATTTTTAGGGTGGGGTAATTATGTTTTCTCTAATGGGTACGATTTGGTTCCTTATTATTTTGTTTGGAGGTGCAATACTTTTTGCAATATGCAAAGGATTAATTGATGGAATTGGATTTGAAAAATTCAGTATTGCAGTAGGAATAATTACTGCGATTGTTGGTATTTGTTTTTTGCTTTCCGGCAACACCTTAGTCGGTGGTATTATAATTTCTGTAGTTTTATTGATAACAATTATTTGTTGTGTTATTGGTTCAAAAGCTAAAAAAGAAGCCGAAGAAAAGCACAGAATAGATGAGATTAACAGAAAAGAAGAAGAGAAAAAAAGAAACCTTAGAAAATTTTATGAACAGTGTAAAAAAGCCGGTATAGATAAGCTCGAAACCGAATCACAAAAGCAACGTGCAATTCTTTATGCCAAAGAATTTGGATTAGATGAAAGTGATGTTGCCACTTTAATAAAAGGCGAGATTGAATCTATTAAAGCTGAAAAGGATGCGGTAAAGGCAAAGATTGCAAAAGAAAAATCAGATAAGATTGAAAAGCAAAAGTCTGATAAATATAAAAGAGACGCTGCCGAACAGCAAAAAATGAAAACGCCATATCCTTATTTTGGACAAGAAAAGAGAATTGCAGTTTGGCAAGAAAAACTTGATGAGGTCAACAAACGTATTGCTATTTTTGAACAAGCAATTAAAGATTCAGAACACAATAGAAACGTTGTTCTTAATAGTAAATTTGTGGAATCTAAGGTTGACCCTTATGTTGTGGGTGGTATTGGGAGCGCAATAGGTGGAGCAGGTGCAGGCGTTATGGCTGCATTAGATGCAATGGCTGAAAACGAAAAGAT
>CAYQFD010000184.1:0-1865 GCA_964416795.1 uncultured Ruminococcus sp.
AGCACCGATGTGCTGAGTAATACCGCCGGCTTCAGTATCTGTAACCGCTGTATCGCGTATAGCATCAAGAAGTGATGTTTTACCGTGGTCAACGTGACCCATTACAACTACAACAGGACTCCTGTGCTTTAAGTTATCTGCATTGTCCTCAGTATCGTCCATAATCTGCTCTTCAATAGTTACAACAACTGCTCTTTCAATCTTTGCACCCATTTCGGTAACAACGATTTCTGCAGTATCATAATCGATAACCTGATTAACAGTAGCCATCATACCAAGCTTTAGAAGCGCCTTAATAACCTCTGCGGCAGTCTTCTTCATAGCGGCAGCTAATTCGCCTACAGTAATTTCATCGCCCACAGTTACGGTTATAGGTGTCTTCTTGATACGTTCAAGCTGCATACGACGCATCTTATCAGCCTCAGTTTCGCGCTTTGCACCCTGCGGACGCTTATAATCCTGAGATTTTTGCTTAATCTTCTGCTTTCTTGAATAGTTATCCTTCATTGAATTAGCAGGAGCTATGCTCTCATACTTTTCATTATATTTATCAATATTAACGTGAGAAGTTCTTGTATCAATATGACGAATTTCAGCAGGTCCGCGATTTGGTGCCACACCTGGCTTTTTATCCTTTTTCTTAGAAGTGAAAGGATTAGGATCAGAAGGCTTGTGCAGGGCTTCCTTTTCTTGCTTTTGAGGTTCGGCTTTCTTTGTCTGTGACTTCTTTTCTTCTGCCTTTTTAGGTTCTTCCTTTTTAGTCTTTTCTGCCTTCTTAGGCTCTGCTTTAACCTCTGCTGACTTTTGAGGCTTCTCCTTTTTAGGCTCTTCTTTCTTTGTCTCTGCCTTTTTGGGTGCTTCTTTCTTTGTCTCTGCCTTTTTGGGTGCTTCTTTCTTTGGTTCCTGCTTCACAGCCTCGCCGTTCTGAGCAGCTGCAGCTGCTTGAAGCTGAGCTAAAATAGCTGCTTGTTCGGCAAGCTTTTTATTCTTTTCTTCTTCCCTTGCCTTTTTAGCCTTTTCGCGTAACTCCGCACCCATTGCAAAATATTCATCAAAGGATTTGACCTGATTCTTTGCAGTAAGAGCTAAAAACACAAGGCCTATCTCTTCTTCGTTTAAAGTAGCGCCTGATTTTTTCTCGGCACCTGTCTTTTCCAAAATCAAGGTCGTAATATCCTTTGATTTCATATTAAAATCCTTGGCAAGTTCACTGATTTTATATTTATTTGTCATTAGCATTTCCTCCTTAAAATTGTGCGCCAAACTAATCCTAATAAATTGTTCTTCCGCACGCATCGGCAAAGCCTTTATCATTAACAGAAATTATTCCGCATTTGCGTCCTACTGCATCTGACACGGCTTTAATGTCAATGCCCTCAAGTATAATATGCTTTACACGGTATTTTTCTGCAAAAAAAGCGATTTCTTTTAAAGTCTTGGGTGAAATATCTATTGCTACAGCTATGAGTGCCGATTTGCCCTTTTTAATAGCTTCAACCGAAGAATCAAAGCCGAAGCTTAGTTTCCCCGCCTTTGAGGCAAAACCTAAAAGAGTAAGAATTTTACCGTCACTCATCTTTAAGCTCCGATTCAAGCTGTGAATAAACCTCACCTGTAACATTCATCTGGAACGCGCGTGACAGAGCATTTGACTTTTGCGCCTTCATAAGACATTCTTTATTTTTACAGATATATGCGCCTCTGCCGTTAAGCTTACCTGTAAGGTCAAGCTTAATACCGTCTTCCGCGGTTTTCACAACTCTTATAAGCTCTTTTTTTGGTTTCATTTCACGACAACCCGTGCACATTCGCATAGGTATTTTTTTGGTTCCCATTAAGAAACTCCCTTCGCTTTATATTGCAGA
>CAYQFD010000185.1:0-1857 GCA_964416795.1 uncultured Ruminococcus sp.
CCGTCATCAATCCATTTGGCATATACAACGATATTTTCTGTCAGGATAACATTTTTAAGCTGATTTTGTTTTGTGCGTGGGTCAGAATACCAAGATTGTGTCAATATAAGACCAAAAAGTTTTTTAAATTTTTTTAATTAAATCTCTTTTCAAAAATGGTCTTCTCAACATTCTATCAAATTCTTTTTTGGCCTCAAGGCATTTTGTCTCTATATCACCTGTTAATTTAAATTGACCTGGTGTGAATGCGTGTTCATCCTTGCTTAATCTAATATAACAACAACACTTGTATTTTAACATATATTTTTCCTCCTTACAATACCTCAATTATTTCTGCACCGGCACATACGATCATATTTACAATTTTATTTGTAAATACATAATCTCTCGAAAACCTATCACGACATTTTATATATACACGCTTTATCTTCCCTTTTTGAATCTCATCAAGCATACTAAAAAGAGCTTCCCTTTTTGCTGGCAAGGTTTCTAACCCCGATGCAACTTCAGTAAAAACTTTATATGTATTCCCCCCTACCGCATTAACTTTATCTACAAGATAACATACTTGTCTTTCAAGTCCGTGGTCCTCGTTGTTTGCAACTCTCGCG
Source organism: uncultured Ruminococcus sp. (assembly GCA_964416795.1). GTDB lineage: Bacteria > Bacillota > Clostridia > Oscillospirales > Acutalibacteraceae > UBA737. The sequence goes on from CAYQFD010000185.1 coordinate 612, forward strand.
TATATTGCTACATTGCCGTCTATCTGTTTGAGATTATCCAAATCATATGTTTTAACAGGATCCTCAACCAACAATTTGGTGGCTATTATCCCATCAAAGCCAAACAAACTGAATTTGTCCTTTCTTCTCTTTTTCAATTTCTTTACGATTTTTTTATATAACACTTGCTTCAATCCTTTCTTCTTTAAATTTAGTCAATAATTCATTCAGTCCAAACTTCCATACAATTTCCACTGTTCGATTTTTGTAGACATTTACTCTTTCAATAAAATATTCAATAAATCGCTCATCGAAATCTATACCACCGGACAGGTTTACTACCAAGTCAACTTTGTGAGATGCTTCTTTATTTTTGAGCCAAACCCTATCTTTTATCTGTTCCTCAAGGCTCTGAAGTCTTAATGATAACTTATCTCTTTCTTCATCAAAATTTTCTTTGCTAATTTCACCATTCTTATATTTTTCATAGAAATCGAATCTCATCATTTTAACTTCTTTTATTTCGTTTTCTAATGATTTCTGACTAATACAAGGCTTCTTTTCCTGCTGCGATTTGAGCAGTTTCGCGTTGCCAAGCATTATATTAAATTGTTTTTCCACAACAACTTTTAAAATTTCAAGCAGTTCAGGTAATGATATGGATTTATCAACACAGTTATCTGTATATAAAAATTTCTGTTGTCTACATTTAAGCATAGGTGTTTTCTTCGTATGTTTTGTCAAGCGATGTCCGCACCCACCGCAGAAAAATATACCCAACTTTCCTCTCGATGAACCTAATCTCGATGGTAGTTTTCTCTTTTTCTCATACACTCTGTCAAACAGTTCCTGCGAAATTATTGGTTCGTGTGAGTTTTCTGTTATAATCCAACTTTCCCTTGGTGTCATTGACGCACTATTGCCATCCCCTACTACTTTCGTATGCCATTTCCCTGAAATCATTTTTCCGGTGTACCGTTCATCATTTAGTATTTTATAAACGGCTGCTCTCGTCCAAACCAAGTCATTTGCACAATGATTCCAACTTTTATAATTTGTTTTTAATTTCTTATATGCTGCAGGTGATGGAATTCCCTCGCTATTAAGACCATATATGGTTTGGTCTCTCGAAAAGCCTTTATCAGCCTCATCAAAAATACGTTTTACGGTTGGAGCTGTTTCGGGATCAATTATAAGCTTACCATTCTTAAAATTATACCCATAAAAACCATTTGAGCCAATATATTTTCCTTGGTGCATCTTTAAC
>CAYQFD010000186.1:0-1853 GCA_964416795.1 uncultured Ruminococcus sp.
CAGGAAGACCGATTTTGGTCATTTCTGCAAGGTTAGCACCCTTACCGCCGAGAAGCTCACGCATGCTTGCGTCGCCCTCTTTAAAAAGGTAAACAAACTTTTGACTCATTAAGAATCAACCTCCTAAATTTTTATGGATCTAACTCCATTATTAACATTTTATACCTAAGACATAAGGTATCCAATACATTATACCAATATTTTTTTTAAAAATAAAGAACTTTTTTTGAAAAAAAGTGGTTTTCTGAAAAAAATAGTAAAATACAATATACGACTGATGAAAAATCAACAGAATTTTATGCATTTTCAACTGAAACCATATCATCATTTTGAGATGCTAAGCGAAAATATAGCGAAGTATTATCATAAATAATCTGTGCTAACCACTCGTTAACACATCCTTTGCCTATTCTCCACTGCCAGTTGCCCTCTGTGGTGGAGGGCTTATTGATACGTGCTGAGTTATCAAGTCCTAAAAAATCCTGCATTTGAAGAATAACTGTATCAGCAGGAGTAGCCATTGCCGCTTTAATAAATTCCCAGTTGAAGCTATCGTCCTCGGAAATTCGAAGATACTTTCTTATAAAATCTGCTTCTTCCTCGCTTGCGTTTTCGATATATCCCATTGCGGTATCATTATCGTGAGTTCCTGTATAAACAACACAGTTTTTGCTAATATTGTGAGGCAGATAACTGCTCTCCGTTTCGGGATCAAAAGCAAACTGTAAAACCTTCATTCCGGGGAAGCCTGTAAATTTAAGCAAATCACGGACATCATCGTCAATTGTGCCTAAATCCTCAGCAATAATATTAAGCTTTCCCAAAGCGTTATTAATAGCGGTAAACAGCTTTTTATCAGGACCTTTCACCCATTTTCCATTCTTGGCATTTAGGGCTCCGTACGGAATACTGAAAAAGGCGGAAAACGCTCTGAAATGGTCAATTCTTACAACATCATAAAGCTTAGTGGCAAAACCTATTCTCCGAAGCCACCAAGAAAAGCCGTTTTGCTCCATATAATCCCAGTTATAAAGCGGATTTCCCCATAACTGACCGTCTTCTGAAAAAGCGTCAGGCGGACAGCCCGACACCGTTTTAGGCTTTAAATCGCTATCTAATAAAAACTCGTTTGGCGCACTCCACACATCAGCACTGTCATACGCTACATAAATCGGAATATCGCCTATTATGTAAACACCTTTTTTATTGGCATAGCTTTTAAGGCTATTCCACTGCTTGAAAAAGAAATACTGAATGGTTTTATAAAACATTATTTTGTCACTAAGCTCTGCTTTTGCACTTTCGAGTGACTCTTTTTTTCTCAGCCTAAAGCCGTTATCCCATAAATCAAAGGATGCGCCGTTGTGATAATCCTTTAAAGCGCAAAACAGCGCAAAATCCTGTAGCCAGAATTCATTTTCCTTCTGGAATTTATAAAAATCCTTTGGAATGTCAGTTATAAACCTAGAGTATGCGACTTTTAAAATTTTATATCGGTTTTGATACATAATTTCATAGTCAACTTTTAAAGGGTCTTTTCCCCACTGGAGTGCAGTTACCTCTTCTTTTTTTAACAGCCCCTCATCAATCAGTAAATCCAAATCTATAAAATAAGGATTTCCCGCATAAGAAGAAAATGACTGATAGGGCGAGTCACCAAAGCTAGTCACACCCACAGGCAAAATCTGCCAGTAGGTCTGCCCTGCCTTATTTAAAAAATCAACAAAATTATATGCTTCTTTTCCGAGCGTTCCGATACCGTAATCTGAAGAAAGCGAAAATATCGGCATTAAAACTCCGCTTGTTCTCATAAAATCACCTTTAATTATTTTTACTAATAATGCTACCGTTTC
>CAYQFD010000187.1:0-1846 GCA_964416795.1 uncultured Ruminococcus sp.
GAAGGTCTGACTTTCATTAGATTTTGCCTCCTTGAAATTTTCAAATGTAATTTACTTACATTATTTTGAACGCCATGTTATGCGTCCTTTTGATAAATCGTAGGGTGACATTTCAACAGTTACCTTATCACCCGGTAAAATGCGGATGAAATTCATACGTAATTTACCTGAAATGTGAGCAAGTATCTGATGTCCTCCCTGAATCTCTACCTTGAACATTGCGTTAGGCATAGCTTCAACAACGACGCCTTCAAGCTCTATCATGTCTTCCTTAGACATCACAGTTCCTCCTTTTGTTTAGCGGAATCTCTATATACCGCCAATGCTTTTCTCAATTGTCTGTTTGTTTTATAGTCGTCTTCCCTTAGAACAGCACCTGTGAACTGCAAATGCTTGGCATTCTTTTTCTTGGGTCGTGTGAGCGGTCTTTCCTTACCGTCACAAACGAAATAATTTCCGTTTTCTTCGTTTACTACAACCATAAAATAGCCTTTATCCCGTCCCGATTTGGAACATACTATTTGTCCTACCATAAGTCACCTCATACTAAAGTCAGTATTTTAGGACCGTCTGGTGTAATTACTATTGTATGCTCGAAATGGGCGGAAAGAGAACCGTCACCGGTTAAAACAGTCCAACCGTCCGGCAGTATTTTAACATCACTCTTGCCTTCGTTTACCATAGGCTCGATAGCAAGTGTCATACCGGGCAGCAGCCGAATTCCGCGACCTTTTGTCCCGAAATTCGGAACCTCGGGAGGTTCGTGCAAATGGGTACCTATTCCGTGACCGACAAACTTTCTGACCACTGAATACCCACGTGCTTCAACATAGGACTGTATCGCGCTCGAAATATCACCGATTCTGCCGCCTGAAACCGCCGCTTTGATGCCTTCATAAAGGCTCTCCTTCGTGGTTTCCATCAGCCGCTTCGCCGCGGGCGAAACATCTCCGCAAGCGAAAGTGGCGGCATTATCCCCATGATACCCCTGAAACTTAGCGCCAAGGTCGATACTTACTATATCGCCTGCTTTAAGCTTTCGTTTTACAGTCGGTATGCCGTGAATAACTTCGTTGTTTATAGATATACAGGCGGTGGCGGGATAACCCTCATAATTTAAAAAGTTAGGTTCGCCGCCCTGACTTCTGATATAATCTTCAGCCAATTTATTAATTTCTGCCGTGGTAACCCCCGGCTCTACCGCCTTGCCTGCTGTTTGTAATGCTCCGGCCGATATCCTGCAAGCTTCCTTCATAATGTTAAGCTCACGACCGGTTTTAAGCACTATCATATCCTAATTCTCCAATGCAGCGAGGACCAATTTGGTTGTATCTGCAACCTCTTGTTGTCCCTCAACACATATAAGCTTACCGCAAGCCTTATAGAAGTCCTTAAGTGGCTCAGTCTGTTCGTGGTAAACACCCAATCTGTTAAGAACAGTTTCGGGCTCGTCATCCTTACGGATAACCAAGCTGCCGTCACAGAAGTTGCACTTGCCTTCCACCTTCGGTTTCTTATATTCGGTATGATAACTTGCCCCGCATTTCTCGCAAACTCTTCTGCCTGACATACGCTTGACGATTTCACTGTCTGCAACCTCAATAGAAAGGGCAGCGTCGATTTCAAAGCCTAGCTTATCAAGTGCTTCAGCCTGCGGGATAGTGCGTGGGAAACCGTCGAGAATGTAACCGTTTTCACAGTCACTCTCGGCAAGGCGCTCCTTAATAATGCCGATTACGACATCATCGGGAACCAAGTTTCCAGCATCGATATAGGATTTTGCTTTAAGTCCCATTTCCGTTCCGTTTTTAAGCGCAGCACGGATAATGTTGCCGGTGGAAATGGT
>CAYQFD010000188.1:0-1836 GCA_964416795.1 uncultured Ruminococcus sp.
TTATAGTTGCCATTAAGTTCGGGCCATTCTATACCGATTTCAGGGTCGTTCCATGCAAGACCGCCCTCATCACCGGGGTGGTAAAAATCGGTTACTTTATAGCAAAATTCTGCTGTTTCAGAAAGTACTAAAAATCCGTGTGCAAAGCCTTCGGAAATGTAAAATTGTTTTTTATTTTCTTCGGTCAGCTCTACTCCGTACCATTTGCCGTATGTGACACTGTCTTTACGAAGATCAACCGCAACATCAAAAACTCTGCCCTTAATAACACGAACGAGTTTGCCTTGCGGAAATTCTTTCTGGAAATGCAGACCTCTAAGTACACCTTTAACCGACATACTCTGATTATCCTGCACAAAAACCATATCAAGTCCTGCTTCGGTCATATCCTTTTGGTTGTATGTTTCCATAAAATAGCCTCTGGTGTCACCGTGAACGGCAGGCTCAATTATATAAAGTCCTTCTATCGGGCATTTTGTAACCTTAATTTGTCCCATATTAATCTATCTCCTTTAAATAGCGGGAAAGAGCATCCTGCCAGGTAGGCAACGGCTCAAATCCCTGACGAATAAGCTTTGATTTATCCAAACGGCTGTTAAACGGTCTTGCTGCCTTGGAAATTCCGTATTCGGCTGTTGTGACAGGCAGAACCTTGGTGTCATATCCCGCCTGACGAAAAATTTCACAGGTAAAATCGTACCAGCTGATATATCCGCCCTCATTGGTTGCATGATAATAACCGTACTTTTCGGTTTCAAGCATATCAACAAGAAGATGTGACAGGTCTAACGTATAAGTCGGTGTGCCGATTTGATCGCAAACTACACGTACTGTATCGTATTTTTTAGCAAGATTTAGCATGGTTTTTATGAAGTTGTTTCCATTTGTACCGAAAACCCATGCTATTCGAACAATAAAGTATTTATCTAAAATACTGCTTACAGCCAATTCACCCTCCAACTTTGTTTTTCCGTAAACACTCAAAGGAGCGTAATCCTTACAATCAGGATCCCAAGGTTTTTCACCTTGACCGTTAAACACATAGTCGGTAGAAATATAAATCATTTTGCAATCTAATTTCTTACAAACCTTAGCAATATTTTGTGTACCATATGCGTTTATGGCATATACCTTTTCTTTATTTTCCTCATCCTCTGCAGCATCAACGGCTGTCCAAGCGGCACAATGTACCACCGCATCAGGCTTAAGCTCTGACAGTGTTTTTTCTACTGCTTTAGCATCGGTAATATCAAGCTTTATATAATTCTCAAAATCAGAGCAGTCAAGAACATCACTGCCAAACGCTTCATAATCGCGAAAGGCAAGCTCGTTCATAACATCATGACCTAACTGACCGCCTACACCTGTTACAAAAACTCTCATTATCTGTTACCGTACATCTTATCGTAGTAATTCTGATATTCACCGGAAATTATGGTTTCCCACCATTCCTTATTATCGAGGTACCACTGAATTGTTTTCTGAATACCCTCAGCAAACATAGTTTCGGGCAACCAACCAAGTTCATTGTGAATCTTAGTAGGGTCAATAGCATAACGCATATCGTGACCCTTGCGGTCGGTAACATAGGTAATTAAGCTTTCAGGCTTGCCAAGAGCTTTACAAATAATCTTAACAATATCAATGTTCTTCATTTCGTTATGACCGCCGATATTGTAAACCTCGCCTACTCTGCCCTTATGAATAATAAGGTCGATAGCTTTACAATGATCCTCAACATATAGCCAGTCACGAACATTAAGACCCTCACCGTAAACCGGGAGAGGCTTATCGTTAAGAGCATTGGCGATCATAAGAGGGATGAGTTTTTCAGGA
>CAYQFD010000189.1:0-1813 GCA_964416795.1 uncultured Ruminococcus sp.
ATTCAGCACCTTGGCTTCCTAACCGTTTCCACGGCAAAGCTGTAACAGAGGGTCAAAGAAAGTTCTTAGGCACTCTCTGGAACACCTATGCTTTCTATGTTCTTTATGCTAACATTGACGAATTCGACCCGACAAAGTATACTCTCGATTACTCTAAGCTTACCGTTATGGATAAATGGCTTTTATCAAGGCTTAATTCAACGGTAAAAGCTGTTGACGAAAATCTTGCAAACTACCGTATTCCCGAAGCCGCACGCGCTTTACAGGAATTTGTTGACGAAATGAGTAACTGGTATGTGCGCAGAGGCAGAGAGCGTTATTGGGTACAGGGTATGACCGACGATAAGATTGCAGCATACTTAACACTTTATACTGCACTTGTAACCATTGCTAAAACTGCTGCTCCTATGATTCCGTTTATGGCTGAAAATATTTATCAGAATCTTGTGAGAAATCTAGATAAATCAGCACCTGAAAGTATTCATCTTTGCGATTTTCCTGTTGTAGACGAAAAAGCTATTGACTTAAAACTCGAAGAACAGATGCTAAAGGTTCTGGAAATAGTGGTTTTGGGCAGAAGCGCACGTAACGGTTCTTCGCTTAAAAACCGTCAGCCCTTGGGCTCAATGTATGTTAAGCTTGATGGCGAGCTTGATAGCTTCTATACCGAAATCATAAGAGATGAGCTTAACATTAAAAATGTCGAATTCACAAATGCTGTTGATAGCTTTGTAAGCTATAATTTCAAGCCGCAGCTTAAAACCTTAGGTCCTAAGTATGGCAAGCAGTTGGGCGAAATACGCAATATTTTGAGCAGTATTGACGGTTCAGCAGCTAAAGCAGAGCTTGATGCAAGCGGTGTGTTGAAGCTTAATATTTCTATCGGTGAAATAGAACTTTCCAACGAAGATTTGCTTATTGAAGTAACACAGAAGGAGGGCTTCTTCACTGTGACCGATAAGGGCATTACTGTAGCACTCGATACTACTCTTACTAAAGAGCTTATTGACGAGGGCTTTGTAAGAGAGCTTGTAAGCAAAATACAGACAATGCGTAAAGAAGCAGGCTTTAATGTTACAGACCATATTTCAATTACTGTTGAGGGTAGTGAGAATGTGGTAAGGGTAGCTCTTGAAAACAAAGCAGTTATTGCAAATGACACTCTTGCTGACAGTCTTGCTAATACCAGTCCCATAGGCTTTACAAAGGAATGGGATATCAACGGTGAGAAAGTAACGCTTGGCGTTAAGAAAGAGGGATAGGCTCATGGTGGATAAAACTAAAGAGGAAGTTCACTTTGAAGATATAAGCTCTAAAAGCCGACAGGAAACTATATCCGAAAAATATGCCGATAAGGCGATTACAAATATTGATAAAACCATTAAGGCTATATCATTTATTGTAGCTATCGGAATATTTCTTGTGTTTGCCGCCGTTGCAGCAGTGCTTATTTTTCTTGACAAGATTTTCATAATTGTTGCAGTTGGCGTTGCTGTTATAGGTATTGTTCTGGCAATAATTTCCTTGTTTATTATCTACGGCATAGGTCATATAATAACACAGAACAATGATATATTAAGAAGGCTATGATATTGTATAATTTAAGAGAGCAGGAAAAAATCCTGCTCTCTTTCTTAATAAATTATTAATATTTAATAAATAATACTGTGTTGTTTTTTTGAAGGTATTATGGTATACTATAATTGTATGATTTTACATATTTCGAAAGGATCGCATTATGAAAATTTTGGAATTGACTTATAAATATCTTAATATTGTTAAAACATTCATTTTGAATTTTCTGAATAGTAGC
>CAYQFD010000190.1:0-1763 GCA_964416795.1 uncultured Ruminococcus sp.
GAACCATACCGAGCACACCGTTGTTCATAATGATGACCACAACGGGAACGTTGTAGCGAACAGCGGTTGCAAGCTCATTAAGGTTCATGCCGAAACTGCCGTCACCCGTAACAAGCACGCTGCGTTCACCCGTGCCGTATGCCGCACCAATCGCCGCACCGAAACCGTAACCCATCGTGCCAAGACCTCCACTGGATGCAAACCGTCTTGTACGCTTAAAATTAAGATTTTGCGCCGACCACATCTGATGCTGACCGACATCGGTACAAACAGCGGTATTTTCGCCAAGATGTTTGTTGAGCGTTAAGATCGCTCTGCGAGGTGTTAAACCCTCGCGGTTATCAAGATAAGTTTCTTCTTCTTTGCGGAAGGCGTTTACTTTTGCCATCCACTCGTCTTTTTTGCTTTTGCTAAGAAGCGGAAGAAGTTTTTGTAAGGTGAGTTTTACATCGCCTCTGAGTCCGCAAACCGAGTTAACAGTTTTATTCAGCTCGGAGCCGTCCACGTCGATATGAACGATTTTAGCCCCTACAGCAAATTTAGTGCGGTTGCCTGTCACACGGTCATTAAAACGAACGCCCAGAGAAACAATCACGTCTGCATTATGCATCGACATAGAGGATGCGAAATGCCCGTGCATTCCCTGCATACCTAAAAATCTTGGATGATCGGTTGGAATTGCGGAGAGTCCCATCAATGAACAACCTATCGGGGCATCAATATTTTCAGCAAGTGCAAGAACCTCGTCTTGTGCATCTGCTGTAATCACGCCGCCGCCGAAATAGATAAAGGGGCGTTTTGCTGAATTGATGATTTTTGCAGCTTCTTCGATGCGTACATCCTTTGCGGCAAACGGCTCATCCTTTTCCACGGGAGCCTTTGGCTCATATTCGCATTTTGCGATTTGAACATCCTTGGGAACATCAATGAGAACAGGTCCGGGTCTACCCGATTTAGCAAGTTTAAATGCTTCACGAATGGTATCTGTCAAATCGGTAACATCGCTGACAAAGTAATTATGTTTGGTGATCGGCAAGGTCACGCCTGTAATATCGATTTCTTGGAAACTGTCTGTGCCAATCTGTGTTGTCGGCACGTTGCCACAGATAGCGACCATAGGAATCGAATCAAGATAAGCGGTAGCGATACCGGTTACGAGATTGGTAGCACCCGGACCGGAGGTGGAAATCACAACGCCTACTTTACCTGTTGTTCGAGCGTAGCCATCAGCGGCGTGTGCTGCACCTTGTTCGTGTGCCGCCAGCACGTGATTGATTTCATCTTGATATTTATAGAGACTGTCGTATACGTTGAGTATCTGACCGCCCGGATAACCGAATACGGTGTCTGCACCTTGCTCAATCAAGGTTTTGACGAGAATATCTGAACCTGAAAGAAGCATAAAATCACTCCTTTGTTAAGAAACTTACAATCAGGTCGCCGCACTGTTTGCAGCCGACGAGAGTCATCCCTTCGCTCATAATATCGGCTGTGCGGTAGCCTGCATCAAGATATTTTGAAACGGCGTTTTCAATAGCGTCCGCTTCCTCACACATATTAAAACTAAATTTCAGCATCATTGCTGCGGAAAGAATTGTACCGATTGGATTGGCTTTGTCCTGACCGGCGATGTCGGGTGCAGAGCCGTGAATAGGCTCATATAATCCGCAGGAAGTAGCACCTAAACTGGAGGACGGAATCATACCGATAGAGCCGGTGATTTGGGATGCTTCATCCGAAAGAATATCGCCAAACATATTCTC
>CAYQFD010000191.1:0-1759 GCA_964416795.1 uncultured Ruminococcus sp.
GATTAAAGCAACAGGAGAACAATTTGTTGGAACTTTTCCATCTACAATTGGTTTGTCAGATTTTGCAAGCATCAACACACGATACCCCATTGAAGCTTTCTTAGCAACAATAGAGTTGATTTTTTTAGATTTACCTGAATAAACAAATTCAGGAGCACCTAAAATATATGTACCTTTATCTTCAAATGTAACGGCTGATAATTTTCTAGCACTAGAAAATGGTACAACTTCAATCTTTTTAAATTCAAAGTTAACTCCAAATCAATACTCGAAATTTGCTTCCTAATTTCCATTTTTCTCTTAACATCAAAAACGCCTAAAGATTTTAACTCTTTTGACAAAGCTTCCTTCTTTTGTATGAGTATATTTTTCTTTTTCAAAATTTCTGATTCTGAGTTATTAACTGAAACGGTTGATTGTTCATTAGAACTTTTAAGAATGCCGTTCTCGAAATATCCCGATTGTCTAACTCCATTTTTTGTCATTGTACCGTTTCCGGTCATTTTTCCATTTGTTATATTACCTACATAAGTACATCCATCTGATAAAATGAATTTTTGTTCTTGTCCATATTCATTTTCAGTAATAATTTTGGTTTCATTTATATTTTTAAATTCATCTAGTTTTGTGTTTTCTGCCGAAAAAGCATTCAGTTTTATTCCTGCAGCGGTAGTAAAACTTCCAATAATAAATTCGCTCCACTTTTCAGATAAACCATTATTATCTTCAATTATTCTTTTTATTCTAATTGCTTCATACTCTTTATCGGATTCATCGTCTTTAAACACAACTGACAATTGTTTTAATAAAGAATCATCTATTACAGAACGAAGTATTCTACGTTCTGTTGTCTGTGTTGGAGCCAAATCACCTATTAGAGCATGAAAGGTACTTGCATTGTCAAATACTTCAATGCCTCGTGATTTATATATTTGTTTAATACAATCTGAAATTATTTCGCAATTCTTCATCAATTTTCTCTCTTTTAATTAGTAATATATCCGTGTCTTATTCCTCTGAAATTATCTGCTCTCATATAAAACTCATTGTTTTGCATTGAAACAATTTTTTCAGGTGGAATTATATAATCTCTTCGTTTTGACGTTGTAACAGTTCTAGACTTTTGCCTTGGCTCAGGAAAATACATCTGAGCTGCACTATATGTCTGTTCAGTCCTATCTTTTGTGTTGGCAACTGTTTCATCTATACGTTCGTACTCTCCCAACACTGACGACCATTGACCTGCACTAATTGCAGAACTGTGTGAAAAAATCAGGTATTGTTTCGCCATAGCAACAACAGAAGAAAACATGTCCTGATTTCCACTGCACGCATATAATAAATCATTGCAGGACACAATAGTTCTTATGTTATTACTTGAACTTGTGATCAGTTCTTTTAATTTCTTGTTTTCTGATAAATTCATAGAATCTAATACAAGTAAATATTGCATACCTTTTTGAGCTGCTAATTTAAGCTGTTCTACCAAAAAGTCCAAATATATTGAATTAAAATTAGGACCAATATCTATAGCAAGAACGCCTTTATCATTAATTGTTTTATATAAACTTACTGGTTGAACATTCGATTTTTTCATTCTTAATGAATTACCCATTTGTCTGCTCAAGCCACGCAAGAAACTGTCAATTTTATAATATTCGCTTTGCCCAACCATTATTTTTGAACGCATTGATTGAGCAACCGTGTCTGTGATTTTGCCCGCTACTACCAAACTATCTACTCTATCTAAAATTGTATC
>CAYQFD010000192.1:0-1753 GCA_964416795.1 uncultured Ruminococcus sp.
ATTTGCTCTCATCACTTTCAGCAATAAACGGCAAGACTGTTGTTATTTCGAGTCCCTATGCATCCGAGGGTAAATCCACAACTGCAATTAATATTGCTATCACCATTTCTCACTTAAATAAGAAAACTCTTCTTATCGATGCTGACTCTCGCCGTTCTTCTGTTCACCAGAAGCTCAAAATGCACAATGAAAAAGGCTGTACAGATATCGTTTCAGATGACGCACAGCTTGTAGATGTTGTTAAAAGTTATAATAATTATCTCGATATTTTAACTTCAGGTTCCACAGTTTCTAACCCTTCTGAGCTTTTCAGTTCCGTAAACTTCGATGCACTTTTGGCGAAAGCTCGCGATATTTATGATTATATAATTATCGATACTCCGCCTATAAATCTTGTGTCGGATACATTGGTAATCGCGCAGAAATGTGACGGTTTAGTGCTTGTTGCGCGTACAGGTATTACCACATATGAAGCATTTAAAAGCACAATTGATAACGCAAAATCGCTTAACATCAATATTTTAGGCACTATTCTTAACGGTGTTAACAAAAATTATAAATACTATAAATACAAACGTTACAGATATAATAAAAAGTACGGAAAATACAGTTACTACTCAAAATAAAAATTTAGTGTGGCATTTTTGTCACACTAAATTTGTATTTAGAGTATAGCAATAGGAAAGGAATATGCATATTGATTGATATACACACCCATGTATTACCAAGCCTTGATGACGGTGCCGAGAATTTAGAAGAATCAATTGAGCTATTGCGAATGCTAAAAGAGCAGGGCGTTACCGATGTTTTTGCAACTCCTCATTTTTATCCGCTGACCGACAATGCTTACTCATTCAAAATCTTAGTACAGCAAGCATACAATTTATTAAACGACAGCACAAATTCCAAAGACCTTCCTTGTGTACATTTAGGCTGTGAGCTGTTATATTTTGAAAATATGGGTAATTCCGATTCTCTTTCGCAATTCTGCCTCAAGGGCTCAAAGTATCTTCTTTTGGAGCTTTCTGACGGTATTATAGGCAATGGGCTTTTTAATGACTTAAGGCTAATGCAAAATCAAGAGATTATACCCATTATTGCTCATATTGAACGATATTTCTACGCAAAGAACTACAGAAAGCTTTTAAGCTTTATTAAAAAAGAAAAAATATTAACACAAGTTAATGCCTCATCTGTTTTAGATGATAAGGAGTATAGGATTATCAAAAAACTAATAAAGAAAAACCTAGTAACTTTTATTGCGACTGACACACACTCTGTAACAGAGCGTCCGCCCGAAATGAGTGCTGCTTTAGAAAAATTAAATCTCGATTTCGGCAAAGAATATACCGAAAAGCTAGTGAATAACGGTATGATATTATTACAAGACATTGCGGGAGAAACCGAATGATAAAAACTGACAATCTTATTCTCATAAAAAAAGGTGACTTACAATATATTAAATTTCCTAAAATAGAAAGGTGCGGTATTTCCCGTCATCTATTTTCTACCCGTCATGGTGGTGTGAGTAAGGATCACTGTTCTGCTATGAACCTCAGCTTCAACCGCGGTGAGCCACGTGAGGATACACTTAAAAATTATGAGATTCTCTGCGGTGCTGAGGGAATTGACACAAAAAATCTAGTGCTTAGCCATCAAACTCATACAAACAATGTGATTAACGTGACAAAAAAAGATTGTGGAACAGGAATTACAAAGCCTTCCTTTTGCGATGTTGACGGTCTTATCACCA
>CAYQFD010000193.1:0-1665 GCA_964416795.1 uncultured Ruminococcus sp.
TGATTAGTGTTTCGTTAGTGGTCACTGTTTCTAAGCCTCCTTTCGAGAATTCCTAAAAGCTTTGTGAGAATTATAACTATAACAAGATAGATAACAGCAAGGCTGATATAGGGGACGTATGCTTGATATGTAATACTAACTATGTTTTGTGCCTGCTTTGTTACATCGCGAAGAGCGATAACCGATACAAGTGATGTATCCTTAAGCAGTGTTATCATTTCATTGCCTAAAGCGGGGAGAATATTCTTAATTGCTTGCGGAATTATAAAATGCCACATGGTCTGCACGTAGTTAAAGCCTAAGGAACGGCCCGCTTCCATTTGTCCGCGGTCTATAGACATTATTCCGGATCTCGCAATTTCGGCTACATAAGCGCCTGAGTTTATACCCAGTGTTACAATACCGCATATAATAGTGCCGAATTCGGTTTTAGGCACCATAACAACAAATCCCATAATAAGCAGCTGTACCATCATAGGAGTTCCTCTTATGACGGTAAGATAAATATTAGAAACTGTGTTGAGTATTTTAAGTATTATATTCGGTTTATTTCGGCTTAAATCGTGTGAAGTTCTGACGATTGCAATGAAAAGACCGATAATAATACCCATTATAAGCGCACCTATGGTTACGATAAATGTGATTTTAAGACCGTCGGTAAAAAATTTCCATCTGTCAGCGTGAATAAATGTCTGATAGCACTGAAAAAAGAAAACCTGCAACCATTCGGGACAGTTTTGAATAAACTGCGGTGTGTTAGCCAACCAATCGGCAAAGGTTAGTATGTTCAAAATCTCACTCTTTTCTCAAAATAATAGCAGGGGAGCATCGCCGCCCTGCTATAGAAAGTTTAAAATTTAATTAATTATTTGCTTTCGGAAGGAATGTACTTCTCAATAATTTCAGCAATTTTGCCCTCGTCCTTAAGTTCTTTGAGCGCTTTGTTGAAGTCTTCCTGTAACTGTGTATTTGTCTTAGAAATAGCAGCAGCATAGTCTTCAACAGCATATTCTGTATCAAGAATCTTAAGACCTTCGTTTGCTTTTACAAAGTTTTTAGCAGGCTCGTTGTCAATAACTACGCAGTCAACCTGACCGTTTTTAAGTGCGGCAACTGCAAGAGCGCCGTTGTTGTATTGCTTAACATATTCCTGACCGAAATCGTCAGTGCAGTAGATGTCGCCTGTTGTACCTGCCTGAACACCAATCGTTTTGCCTTCAAGGTCGTCAACAGAAGCGATTGCAGAACCTTCCTTAACAATAACAACCTGAACACCTGTAGCGTATGTATCAGAGAAGTCAACTGTAAGCTTACGCTCGTCATTAACAGTCATACCTGCAAGCGCAAAGTCGATAGCACCGTTCTGAACTGCTGTAAGGAGTGAATCGAATTCCATATCCTTAATCTGAAGCTCTTTGCCAAGCTTTTTAGCTACAGCTTCTGCGATTTCAGCATCGATACCTACGATTTTGTTGTTATCGTCAACAAATTCATAAGGAGGGAATGCTGCGTTTGTACCCATAACAAGTACGTTTTCATCTTTAGCATCTGAGGGTTCACTGTTTGTGTCAGCATTGCCGCAAGCGGCACAGCCAAGAATTAAACCAAGTGCTAAAACAAGGCTTAAAATTTTAACTAATGTTTTCATAAAAAATCTCTCCTACA
>CAYQFD010000194.1:0-1609 GCA_964416795.1 uncultured Ruminococcus sp.
TTACCCTTCCTTTTCTATTAATTCATATAATCCGTCAATAACAGTTGATAAAGAGCCAATTTCATCAATAAGTCCTTCTTCAACAGCAGCCCCGCCTGTAAGCACTGTTCCTACGTCGGTTACAAGCTCCTTAGTGTTCATCATAAGCTCTGTAAATCTCTCATTTGTGATATTTGAATTTTTCACCACAAAATCGGTTATTCTTTTCTGCATACGCTGAAAATGGTTAAGCATTTGGGGAACACCTATTACAAGCCCCGTACTTCTCACAGGGTGAATAGTCATCGTCGCAGACGGTGCGATATAAGAACGCTTTGCCGAAACACTGAGAGGAACACCTATGGAATGACCGCCGCCTAAAACATACGAAACTGTGGGCTTTTTCATACCCGAAATCATTTCAGCCAAGGCAAGACCTGCCTCAACATCTCCGCCCACAGTATTTAAAATTATAAGCATACCCTCTATTTCATTGCTTTCCTCAACCGCTATAAGCTGCGGTATTACGTGTTCATATTTGGTGGTTTTGCTCTGCTCAGGCAAAACATTGTGCCCCTCGATTTCACCGATAATTGTAAGACAGAAAATTTTGTGCTTTGAGCCAAGAGTTCCCATACTGCCAAGCTCTTTTATTTCTTCTAATTTTTCAGAACTTTGTTTTTCTTTATCACTCACATTGATTCCTCCCTGATTATTTTCTCGATTTTTAAGGAAATAATGCACAGCAACAAAAAATTTACAAAATATTGTTTGCTCTTTATTCTTTTACGAGTATAATAATTAATATAATGTCATTACTTAGAGTAAGTGGGTGATTATTTTGCCTGATTATAAAAAATTAAGACTAAGCAATATATTATCAAAAGAATTCAGACACGTTTTTTTACTTCTGTTCTGGATTTTTTACTTGGCTTCATTCTTTATTTTAGAGCGCGGTGTTGATACTGTTTACTTTCCTATTTATTCCAGTCTTGACGACCGTATTCCGTTTTGCGAATTTTTTATCGTCCCTTATGTTTTGTGGTATTTTTTCCTATTGTTTATACATCTTTATACCTTAAAAAACGATGTTGAAGCCTTTAAAAAATTAATGTATTTTCTGATTTTGTCTTTTGGAATTGCAACTGCGATATTTTCGGTTTTTCCGAATATGCAGGAGTTAAGACCAGCAGAGTTTACAAGGGACAATATTTTTACCGATGCTGTGAAATTTCTTTACACTATTGATACCAACACCAATGTTTGCCCCTCGCTTCATGTTGTAGGCTCGTTCGCAGTGCTTTTCACAGCTTGGAACGCAAAAGGGCTTAACAAATCGGTTTATAGGATAATCTTCCTTGTTATAACAATTCTTATAACACTTTCAACCGTCTTTTTAAAGCAACATTCCGTTATCGACATTTTTGCGGGAGTTATACTCTCCTTTGCGGTGTATCCGATTGCCTTTTTATTGCCAAACAGAATAAGAAGAACAAAAGAAAAGCGATGCTGACGCATCGCTTTTAAAATTATTTATTACCATTTCTAAGCTCTGCCAAAATTTCAGCAAGTAGCTCTTCTGTTGTGGGTGCGGGAGGAGCCTCAGGAGCAGGTTCTTCTTCCTGCTTTT
>CAYQFD010000195.1:0-1585 GCA_964416795.1 uncultured Ruminococcus sp.
ATTTGCTTCTGCCTCATCGAAAATTGCCTGATATTCTTTTGAACGGTGGGACATTTCCATAACTGATTGTCCGCTCTGGCCGTATTCCATCATTTCTGCTGCAGCAGTCTGCAATACTTCCTCAGGAAGCATAGAAGGACCTGCACTGAAATTATAAACTCTTGCCATAATTTAAAACCTCCAAAGTTTTGTTTTTTAAAAGTATGTACCCCATTATATGCTATTAAAATTATAATGTCAATAGATTTGTTAAGAATTTATCAAAGTTTTTTCGATTTTTTGATTTTCGTCAAAATCTTTGTTAATTTCTTAACAATATAAACTTCGTGTTGTTTACGTCTCTGCAAACTTCAATTATTGCCACACAAACCAAAAACCTCTATGTGAGCATAGAGGTTTTGAATTGTGTAACATACAATTATAAATATATTTAATTTTGAATAAGTGCAACTGTCGATATGTTCTGCAAAAGCACAACTCGATATATTTACCTCGTAAATTCGATATATTTTCACTTCGTTCAAATTCGATATGATATAAATCTCGCCACGCGAGTGGCATATCGAGTGTAAAACACATATCGAACCGCTTGCGGTATATCGAAAATCTCAAAGAGATTTATATCGAGATTGATGACAAAGTCTTCAATCATAAAGGCTTGTTGAGAGATATCTGTCACCCGAATCGGCAAGAATAACAACAATGTTTTTATCCTTGTTTTCCTCGCGTTTCGCGAGCGCTATTGCCGCGCTAAGTGCCGCGCCCGAAGAAATACCTGTTAAAAAGCCCTCAGTTTTGCCCATTTCACGCGCAATTTTAAATGCATCATTATCTGAAACAGTGAGAATTTCATCTAAAACGGAAGTGTCCAAAACTTCAGGCACAAAGCCTGCACCTATTCCCTGAATACCGTGTGCTCCCGATTTGCCACTTGTCAGCACAGGTGAAGCAGACGGCTCTACACCCACAATTTTAACTTCTGCTGTTTTTTCTTTTAAATATTTTCCGCAACCCGTAATAGTTCCGCCTGTTCCGATACCTGCAACGAGTATATCCACCTTACCGTCTAAGGCATCATATATTTCGGGCGCTGTTGTGTTATAATGAGCTTTCCAGTTAGCAGGGTTTATAAATTGCCCCGCAATAAAGCTGTTTGGAATTTGCGTTATTAATTCCTCTGCCCGTTCAATAGCACCGTTCATACCCTTTTTGCCTTCTGTCAGCACAAGCTCTGCACCGTAAGCGGACATAAGCTTTCTGCGCTCCTCGGACATTGTTTCGGGCATAACTATAATTACTCGGTATCCGCGAACAGCCGCAACTGCCGCAATGCCGATACCTGTATTACCAGATGTTGGCTCGATTATAACAGAATCCTTATTTAAAATCCCTTTTTCCTCGGCATCGTCAAGCATAGCCTTGCCAACTCTGTCTTTTACACTACCCGCAGGGTTAAAATATTCAAGCTTGGCAAATAATTTTGCCTTTAATCCATATTTTTTCTCTAAGCCACAGAGTCTTAGCAACGGAGTATTACCGATAAGCTGTTCGACTGATGTATAAATATTTGACATACAAACACCTC
>CAYQFD010000196.1:0-1582 GCA_964416795.1 uncultured Ruminococcus sp.
GAGACGGGGTTCTATTATGTATCCAGCCGTTATTATGATCCTGAGATCGGTCGGTTTATTTCCCCAGATACAACGGATGTTCTAACAGCCACCCCGATGGGACTGACAGACAAAAATCTGTATGCTTATTGTGACAACAATCCTGTTATGCGTGCAGACCATGGTGGGGATTTTTGGCATATAGTTGTCGGTGCAGCTGCTGGTGCGTTAATTGGCGGAGTTGTTAAAGCTGTATCGAACGCTATTGAAGGAAAATCGTTAACTGACGGACTAGCAACAGCAATGTTAGCTGGTGCGGCAAGCGGAGCACTTGCTTCAACTGGTGTTGGAATTGTCGGAATGGTAGCAGGAAATGCGGCGATATCTATGGCAGAAAATGCTGCAAATCAAGTTATTGAGAATAAAGGGTTTAATAATTTTGATGTTGGAGATATGCTAATTGATGGTGCCATTGGTGGTGTTTCGGGTGCACTTGGAGGTGCCGGAAAAGGAACGAAACACTTAACAAATCTTGGAAAACAAACAGTAAAACGCACTTTTAATGCTACCACACACAGAGGTCTCAAAGCAGGATTGAAAGAGGCAGGAAAAGCCTTTGCCTATTATGGAAAGAATTCAGCCAAGTATTATAAAACCTTTGTTAAAGGCCTCCCTTCCGATTTTATTTCCACGGTAGGAACGACTATAGCATCATCGAACTATATGAAATATCAATATCGTCGTATATTCGGGAGGTAGTAAATGAGTTTTAAAAATCAGGTCATTGTTATTCTTCTTTGCTACTTTATTTCTTTGCTATTTGTCCGCGGCTTCTTGTATGGCATAAAAAGATATCAACTTAACAATAGTGCCTATAAAAAGCGAAAAAAAGGAGAAACCTTTAAAGAATGGTTATTCTACAGCAGGTATAAGGAAGAAATACCAAAAATATTACGTGTACTCTATTATACCGTATTAATAATCCACCCAGTTTGCTTAATCGCTTGTGTGTTCGCATATATTACAACATTATCAGTGAATCTTGGTGGAGCACTTGCAATTTTTATAGCGGGATTTGATGTTGTATGGATGTTAGTAATAGCATTGCTTTTTTGGAGTCCTGGGCGTGATTATGCGTATGAACGATGGATTACAAAAAAATGCGGACAAAATCGAAAAAAGAAATAAGGGCTTGGGACTATCCCAACAAGTCTGGGGGACAAGGGGACGGTTCTGCTGTCCCCTCACAAGAAAACGAGATAAACCCTAACTAACCACTTGGCGGGAGCTGCGTTTTGCAGTTCCCGCTATATTTTATTACCCTTGTAAATTACAATGTTAGATTGGTATTGATCTTATTTATATAGCATGGTCCAAAATGGTAAGGATAGAAAAGCAAGCACCAAATTTGTTTCAACTTCCAAAGACAGAAATCGAGGAAACCAAAAACGAAAGGTTAATTATAATCTGCTTATGAACTAAAACATATTCAGTGCGACAAACCTAAAAATTCCAGTATATAACTGTCGTTGGTGGGTAAGAGATCCCTTTCGTCTTTAAAACATAAAAACAATACCACCTAAACCTGTTAGGGTTTAGGTGG
>CAYQFD010000197.1:0-1570 GCA_964416795.1 uncultured Ruminococcus sp.
TGCTTAAACATTATGAAGGTACATACTTCCCTGAACATATGGAAAACGCAGGCAGGGCATCTTATGTGGAACGCAATCAGGAAATGATAAATAAATCAGACTTTTGCGTAGTTTATTACGATGAAAACTATCTTCCACCAAGGCGTAAAAACAGCAGACGTGATTTATTTGACTACCAACCCAAAAGCGGAACTGCAGTTGCTTATAGCTATGCAATAACCAAAAAGAAAACTATAATCAACACTTTTGAAAACAAAAAAAGCACCCAAAATGAGTGCTAAATTTTCGCAGAGTATTTAACTAAACGAAATAAATTATTGCTCATATTATACCACAATGGTGCTATTTTTGTCAACAAATTACGACACATTTCTAAAATTTCTTACAAATTGCCATAAACTAACATTTACATAATGGTGGAAAACACAAAACTGATATAATTTAATTAGTTATTTTCCGTCAAAAATATGGTCATTGCAAGGAGGTTTTTATATGGCTCGAAGAGGAGAAAATATATATAAAAGAAAAGATGGTCGCTGGGAAGGCAGATATATTAAAGGCAAGAATTCTGATGGGAAAGCGACATATGGTTATGTGTATTCTAAAACTTATAATGAAGTTAAAGAAAAACTAACAAAAGCAAAAAATGATTGCAAAATATACTTTTTATCAGAAAACTCTAAAAGCACTTTGTCTGACTTTGCTCTACAATGGTTGGAAAGTGTCAGAAACAACTGTAAACTTTCCACTTATGTTAAATATAGAAACACCGTTGTAAAACACATACTGCCTGAACTTGGAAATTACCAACTTCATCAAATTGAGACAAAAGTTATAAATACCTTTTGTCATAACAAGCTACAAAATAGTGCTCTTTCCCCTAAGACTGTAAAGGATATGTTGTCGGTCATAAAGCTCATCATAAAATTTGCCGGAAAATTTGATGTGTTCTGTAGCTGTGATTTTGAAAGTGTCTCTATAAAATCCAATAAACTTACGGTTAAGGGTTTAACAACTGTCCAATCACGAAAAATAAAGGATTTTCTTACGAATAACATTGACTACGTGAATGTTGGGATTCTCATTTCTTTTTATACTGGTATTCGTATTGGTGAATTATGTGCGCTTAAATTCAATGATATATCTTTTGAAACAAAAACAATGCATATAGACAAAACAATGCAGCGCATACAGAATTTCAAAGGCGATAAAAACAAAACAGATATCATAATTTCATCGCCTAAGAGCGAATGCTCAATTCGTGAAATCCCTGTTCCGCAGTTTATCATTGATCTCATTATAGAAAATGATTTGTATAAGAGAAATGCATATTTATTGACCGGAGAAACTACCAGATTTATAGAGCCACGAACATTAGAAAATAAATTCAATAAAATTGCATCTATCTGTAACATTGAAAATGTTACCTTCCACATGATAAGGCACACCTTCGCCAGCAACTGTATTGAGGCTGGTGTTGATGCCAAAAGTCTTAGCGAAATTTTGGGACATTCGAGTGTAAATATAACACTAAATAGATATGTTCACTCCAGCATGCAAATTAAGAAAA
>CAYQFD010000198.1:0-1549 GCA_964416795.1 uncultured Ruminococcus sp.
ATTTCGACACAATATCAATATTGTATCGAAACAGAATTGTTTCGCCTAACCTATTCCATTATAATATTTCAAAGCTTGTCTGTATTGCAAAATTTTCGGTTTCTTCGCGGTTGGTGTTTATGATATATCTTCCAATTTTGGTGGCGTAGTCAATCGTGTTTCTGGTTCCTCCCGATTTGCCGTCATACCACGTCAGCACATAATCACTATTTTCCACCATAAACTTGTTTCTTTGCTGATAACATCCCTTTTTATACTCACTTTCAATGCATACTACTGAATCGCATTGTTTAATTATATTATCGTATTTGTTTTTCCAGAAAGGATAAAAATTTTCGCTTTGATTTTTAAAGGGGAGAACGCAAACAAGCTCGAGCGGTGTATTGTAAGCATTCTTAACTAGCAAAACAATTTCGGCGGCTATAATGTCAAAACCCATAGCCATACCTGTATAAAAAGTGCGGCAGCCATTATGGCAAAGGCTTAATATTTCCTCGATAAGTGAGTTTTCAAATTTTTTATATTCTGTGCTTTCAGCGTTGTATATAGAAAAAGGAAATTTTGAAGGTCTGTAACCTGTGAAACAGCATTTTAAATTTTCTGCCGAAGCTTCAAAGTTATTCATTTTATCACCGCCATAGCCTAATTATACGGAACGTTTGTTCTTTTGTCAAGATGTAATTGATTTGAATGATAAGTATACAAATAGCAGCCCTACCGTAAAGGTAGAACTGCTATTTTGGAAGGGACGTACAATTCCGAACCTAAAATGAAATATTGATGGATAGATTTGAACCCACGAAATTTTAAAAATATTTTCAAGCCAAAACATTAAAGTTAACAAAATATTATTCTGTTGCTATAATAATAGCAGAAAGGCTACCGAATAGACGGTTAGCCCTCAAAATTAGTGTTACAGAATAACCGCTAAAGTTTGGTCGCTTGGGCGGTTATTTCTTTTTTATGACCAGTGTAAGTATTTGTACGGTTTTATTATTAATATCCTATTGTTTGTCTACTTAAGATGGCGCGCTTTGAAGGTACTCTGCGCTCACTTATACGCCGACTGCTTCGGGCAGTTTACGGCGTATTGCGTGTGCTCGAGACTTCACAGTCCGCAAAGCCTGTCGCGGCTTTGCGGCTGCTTCGACGAACTCCCTGCGGGAGTTCAAAAACCATCAAAGCGAAAAAATACAGACATCATCAAAAGATGATGTCTGTATTTTGGCGCGCTGAAGAAGATTCGAACTCCCGACCTTCTGGTCCGTAGCCAGACGCTCTATCCAGCTGAGCTATCAGCGCAAATACGGTCTTTTCCCAAACCGCCATAGTATAATATCACATCTTGTTTACAAAATCAAGTGTTTTTTTAAAAAAATTAAAAGTTGCAAATATAATACAAAAAATATTGACATATTGACATTTTTGTGGTACACTACCTTAGCATGCCGATTTATGCGCATTTCGGCAAATTGAAATTAGGAGGTGTAATGAGTGCCTACGTTTAACCAGTTGGTTCGCAGCGGTCGTGAGACTATTGAGAAGAAGG
>CAYQFD010000199.1:0-1546 GCA_964416795.1 uncultured Ruminococcus sp.
TTTTTGACGGCGAAAAAGCAGACCGAGTGGTAATGTATAATCCGGATGCGATTGCACAATGGATCTATGAGAAATATCCGCGTTTTTTCATGGATGTCAAAGCAAATTCAGGTATTGAAGTCCCCCTTGCAACAGTTATGCCGTCCGTTACTCCCGTCTGTTTTGGAACTATGTACACCGGGGCGCAGCCCGAGGTTCATGGCATTCAGAAATATGAAAAACCGATCATCACCATTGACACTTTGTTTGATGCACTGATCCGTGCCGGCAAAAAATGTGCGCTTATTACATATAAAAAATGTAGCCTAAGCAGAATTTACCTTGGACGGGATATGGATTATTACCATTTTGAAGACGGCGGAATAGCAGAGGTCAATGCTAAGGCGGCAGAAGTTATTCTTCAGGATAAGCACGATTTTATTCTGATTTATAATGGTAATTATGATTCGGTTATGCATAAAATGGGGCCTGAAAGTACAGAAGCTTTATCCGAACTTAGACTGAACTGCCATATATATTCCTGTATATCCGAACTTATCAAAAACAATTGGAAGCATCATAATACTTTGGTTGGATTTGCAATGGACCATGGCTGCCACGAAATTGACGGTGGCTGCGGCTCTCATGGGTTGGATATGGTGGAGGACATCAATATCGTTCACTTGTACAAAGGGTACATGAGGGAGAAAGATTGATATGCGCGTATATGTTATTCGCCACGGAGAGAGTGAAACAAACTACAAAAAGCAATGGACAGGCTGGTCAGATGTTCCTCTTACAGATAAAGGAAAAGAAGATGCAAAAACAGCAAGAGATTTTCTTAAACATATCTCTTTTGATAAGATTTTTGCAAGCGACCTTGTCCGAGCTGTTGAAACAGCAAAAATCGCCCTTCCTGATTGCAGCTATGAAACCTCACCTCGCTTGAGAGAGATCGATGTTGGAACGTTGGCAGGTAAGCCCCTGTCCAGCCTGTTAGATGAGCAAAGAGAGCGCATTGCAGAATACGGTTATATAGATTTTGACGGAGAAACAAAGGAGCATTTTAGAAGTCGGATCCGTCAAGTAATGAATGAGCTTGAAGTGCTGAACTGTGAAACGGTAGCCTTGTTTACCCACGCGGGCTGGATGCGGGGAATGCTCGATGCGGTGCTCGGCACTTATCTGCCGAGAAAACACGTACAATGCAATAACTGCTCGGTTGGAATTTTTGAATACACGAACGAAAATTGGCAACTTCATAGTTGGATAAATTTTTCGTAATAATGCTATTTTATAGGTTATCTTTTTCGGTGCAACGAGCCAAAAATCCCGTTCTCGTAAGAGGGCGGGATTTTTACTTTTCACTTCTTACCTCTTCACTCTTACCTAATCCAAAACTCCTTGCGGGATTTTTGGAAAGTAATAAGTAAGAAGTAATAGGTAATAAGTATTGCGCCTTCGCTGCTTTTTTGCTATGGTTGAGGCACAATAGGGACAAAAATTTCTGTGAAACCGTCAGTCCCACAAGGCTTTGCCTTGCTTTTTTGTTTTGTGCGAAGTATAA
>CAYQFD010000200.1:0-1535 GCA_964416795.1 uncultured Ruminococcus sp.
ATATAATAGCAAACTTGCTGCGAAAATGCAATAGATTTTGAAAATTTTGCTGCGTTATTGCAGCAAAAAATATAGAAATCACTAGAAAACTAAAATTATTTATAAAATATTACGCAAATAATTTTAATTTTATTGACAAATATAAAAAATATATGTATAATATTTTTATAATAAAACGAAAAGAGGGGTAAAATGTCTATTCCTGAAACAAAACGAGAAAAGTTTGTTCGAATTGCTGAAGCAAGAACCAATAAGATTATATCTATGGTGCAATTACTTGGTAATTGTGCTAATCCTTCCTGTTATGAATATACCGAAAAAGATGTATCTGATATATTCAGTACTATTGAACGCGAAGTTAAGATAGCAAAAATGAAATTTAATTCATCAGATGAAAAGTCGACTAGATTTAAACTTAGTCGATAAGAGAATATTTATTAAGAGGTTGGTTTAATGAGCAATGACACAAAATATGCAGATGTAAAATCTGCTCTTGAGGCTGTTGGTAAAGCAGTTTTTGTAGATTTCTATTATGATTTTAAAAATACTAGTATGCCATTTGAAGTGTTAAGGGACAAGCTCTACACCGAAAAACCTAATTCTAGGTCTAAGCAACAACGGTTTAGAATACCAAGAGCGAGGCATATCTTTCAAATAGGACAAGAGATTGAGGCTTTAAATATTATAATAAAAAGCAAGAAATTGCCCGATAATGTTACAGAAAAAGCAAAACATATACTCGCAGAAGAACTGCAAAGCCAGGATTTGTTATCTGATAAACAGAATGACCTTTCTTTTTTCAGAGAAGTTGATCGAGAAATTATTTATTCAGACATAAAAGATTTTGTTTATGATAATACACCCCATCCGCCAAAGGAAGCAACTAATTCTTTGATAAAGCAATACCCTCGTAGCAAAACTGTATCGAGAAATGCGTTAATTAAAGCAGGGTGCTTATGTGAAGTTGACAATAAACATCCTGTTTTCAAGAGAAAAAATAGTGACATGAATTACACGGAACCACATCATCTTATACCCGTATACGCTTTTGTAGATTTCCCTGATGTTGATCTTGACAGAGAGCAAAATGTTGTTTCTCTTTGCAGCCATTGTCATAATTTGTTGCATTATGGTTCTGAGATAGATAATGTACTAAACCCATTGTATGAACAAAGGAAAGAATTGCTAAAATTGATTGGATTAGAAATAACTTACGAAGATTTAAAAAAGTATTATAAATAAAGAAGGAGAATTAACGTGAAAGAATTAAAAACAATAAATGAAGAAAAATTTCCATAACAAATAAACCTTGCAACACAGAGTTTTTGCAAGGCTGAAATAAAGTTACAGCTAACTGACTAAATAACCTCGTTTTTCGAGGAATTTAACAGCTTGTTTAACAGCCTTTTCTTCTTGTTTTGCTTTGAGTTCATCAGGCATATCAATTTTGAAAAGGTCGCAGGGATTCCAAACTTCACCTGTTGAAAGCATATTGTAAATAGCTGTAAGAATCATTCTCGCAATAGCAATGATAG
>CAYQFD010000201.1:0-1507 GCA_964416795.1 uncultured Ruminococcus sp.
GCAAACCTCTCAACAGATTTAGAAATACCATCAGCAGAGAGATTATTGATTACAAAAATTTCAGGCTCGGCACCCGCATCACGCATAGCCTTTGCACTGTCAAATTCACAGTTAGTACCTGGGAATACGGGAATAAGCACCTTAGGACGTGCAACCTTGATTGCCGGTGCAACACGAGTATCAGCACTGAATGAGAAGTTTTCCATAGGTGTCTTATTATCCTTAATATTGCATCTGTAAACGCTTTCGAGCTTGTCTTCATAAATACCGAGCAGTTCATCAAGGTTAACAGATTCATCGTTTAAGGTTATTTTGCCGTTATCGGTAACAACACCTAAAAGAATTGCGTCGTCAACATCTTCTGTTACTTCAAGAATAAAGCTACCGTATTCATAACCGAAAATAGCTTTTGAACACATATTACTGTCAAAGGTGAAGCCTAAGCCGTTACCGAAGCACATTTTCATAACAGCCTCACCGATACCGCCCAAGGTTGGAGTGTAGGCAGATTTTACGATGCCCTTGCGCATAAGCTCAGTTACGCGGTTAAAGATTTTGATTTGCGATTCAGTGTTGGGAAGATTGGTATATGCATCGTAAATTGGGCTTAAAAGAACAACCTTGTTGCCTGCCAGTTTGAATTCAGGTGATATTATATTCTCAACCTTATCAGTTGTAACAGCAAAGGAAACTAGGGTAGGGGGAACATCTAAATTTTCAAATGTACCGCTCATAGAGTCTTTACCGCCGATTGAACCGATACCGTATTCCTTCTGTGCTTTAAATGCACCTAAGAGTGCCGACAAAGGCTTACCCCAACGCTTTCCGTCCTTACCGGGACGTTCAAAGTATTCTTGGAAAGTAAGGTAAACATCTTCAAAAGAAGCACCTGTCGCAATTAGCTTAGAAACAGATTCAACAACTGCTAAATAAGCGCCGTGGAAAGGACTTTTTTCGGTGATAAACGGATTGTAACCCCAAGACATTAACGAGCAGTCGTTTGTATGCTTCTTTTCAACTGAAATTTTCTGTACCATTGCCTGAATAGGTGTTAACTGATTTTTACCGCCGAATGGCATAAGAACAGTGCCTGCACCAATTGTGGAGTCAAACTGCTCGGAAAGACCGCGTTTTGAACAGATGTTAAGGTCATCTGCTATAAACTTCATATTCTCACAAAATCCGCCCTCAATGATTTTCTCATAATCTTCTGGATTTTCAGGTGTAATGTTAATATGCTTTTCAGCACCGTTGGAATTTAAAAATTCGCGGCTGATATCAACGATAGTATTGCCGTTCCAAACCATTTTAAGTCTTGGTTCTTCTGTAATATCGGCTACCTTTACAGCCTGTAAATTCTCGCTGTGAGCAAGCTCTAAGAAGCGGTCAATATTTTCCTTTTCAATTACAACAGCCATTCTTTCCTGAGATTCGCTGATTGCAAGCTCTGTACCGTCAAGACCGTCATACTTCTTGGGAACTGCGTTAAGGTCGATTTCAAGACCGT